>JAATFH010000186.1 GCA_015655315.1 Terriglobales bacterium | reverse complement strand
GGTGGCTGGTGGTTCCGGGATGAGAATTATCTTTTAATATTGGGGTAAGTTCCGCAGTGAAAGTCAAGGCGGGCAAGAAGTTAACGAAAACCAAATAAGCGGCCCCCGTGTCTGCTGTTGCCGCCCGCCCTATGAATTTCTGAGATAGAAACCCCACAACATTGAGTAAAAAAGCTCACTCCCAGGTGGGCTTTTTTATCGGGCGCGCCATTCTGTGAGCATAGAGGAATCTCGTACTGTCAGACGAGATGGTGGACGCGGTAGGAATCGAACCTACAACCTGTCGATTAAGAGTCGAATGCTCTGCCGGTTGAGCTACGCGTCCACTAGGTGCAGGAGGAAAAACTCTGCGGGACTGATGATAGGAAGTGCTCTGACGAGCGTCCTTTTAAAAATATAGCACAGAATTGCTTCGTGGATGGGCAGGGAAACCCGCGCGATTTGGAGTTAGAAAGAGAAGGAAAGCCCGCCCTGAATGCTGCGTTCGGCCTGTGCGAAGTAGAGGGTGCTGCCGTCCTGCGTGAGGAAAGGACGGTAGCCTTGCGCCAGCAGATTGCGAACATCGATCAGTGCTTCTACCCGGTACGGAAACATGCGGCAATGGATGGGCTGTTTTACATACAGGCTGAGATAAGGATCAGGCAATTCACTGTTAAATGGATCGACTGCCGTGACTGTATCCGTCGGCTGCCAGCGATACGAGGTGCGCCACTGTGTGCCCGCATGCTTCAGTTTGCCGGACATGCTGGCTGAAAGCATACTGGCGCGACGCGGATGCATGCTGTTGATGCCATCTTCGAGTGACACCCGGCCCGGCAGGGAATCCATGGTCAATGCGTTGCCCATGGCATACGCGACGCTGAACCACGTATCGTCATTGATCCTGTCGCGCATCTCGGCCAGCACTCCATTACTGAAGAAGTTCTGTCCGGTCGCTTTCAGCAAATCGGTATTCGGATCGTAAAGCAGATTGCCGCTGTTCCAGTCAGCCAGAGACAGAGTGCCTCCACCGCTGACGACAGGATTGTTGATGTGATCTTCATAGGCCGTCATCCGCCAGGTCACATTGCCAATGTGCCGCGCATAGGAAATCTCCTGATGCAGTCCCTGCTCGAGCAGCAGTTTGCCGTCTTTTTCCGTCAGCGCCGGAGCGAGCGTTCCCGCCCGGTCGATTTCGTTGGCATGCTGCGCGCCAGGCGATGTGGCCACGTGATATTCCACCACATTATCGCCTGCGTGAATGTTGATGCCGGCAAACGGATGGTTGGCAAACTGGGTCTCCCCGAGATGAATCGCCTCGATCTCGTTACCGAACTCAGCCGATAAGCCGTCCATCAGATCCATCGTCTCGGACGAGCGAAGCACCACGGCCTGCATTCCCTGGCCGTCAAAGCCGCCCTGGATATCAGGACGATCCTCGAAAGCCGCTACGGAGCGCAGGGTGCGCCCCGGACTAAGCCTCTTGGCGTAGCCCACAACGGTATTCAGGGAAGCGCTTTCGGTCTGGCCCAGGTCAGCTCGCAGGATCAACTGATCATCGCCATTCGAGCGCTGCATCTCGAAGTCGTGATGCAACCCGCCATCACCGAACTCGTTGGCGCCGCCGCGAATTGTAACTCGGGCCTTGAGCGCGGGAGCAACGCCGTCGCCATCAGAGACAACGACGAGCGGGCCATCTTCCAGCATGCGCAGCAGTGGACGGTTGGCGGAAAGGCGCAGTGTCCAGGTCCAGTCGTCCTGCGGCTCATCGGCCTGACGGGGCTTTGCGGGAAGCCAGCGAAACGCCTCGTAGAGCGTATTCAGCGTGAGATTGACTACGATCTTGGAATCGGCGAGGACACGAAGATTCTCGCGCAAGGTGGGGAGAAAGAAGGAACCGGAAGCCTTGAGGTTGTAATTTCCCGGAGAAACATCGTGCAGAGTATAGCGCCCGTGATCGTCGGTAAAGGTGTCGGTAATGACTGCAAGATTCGGCCCCAGTAATTCGACCAGAGCGCCTATCTGGGGTGTACCCTTGGCATCGCGCACCACTCCTGATACAGCTGCAGGGCCTTCTGCATACGCGGAAAACGCCAGCATAGTCATCATCAGCGCGAGCGCCGTACTGACCTTGATTCGCAGAATGGGAACTATCATCCTCACCGATTTCGTTCGTCACCAGAATCGATCGGCGTTCTTCCGCTGCTTCCATGCCGGAAAACGCCGGCCGATCCTAAAATACTCCTGGCCGTTTGCCCCAAAATCGCTGTTGTTGTTCAGGACCGGCAACTCTCGTGGTTGCTCCGCCTTTGCCGTTTGCTATTCGACCGTAAATGGCGCCGACTGGGCAATCTCCTGATTCGAGACGCTGTCATTCACCTTGATACGGATTTGATATTTGCCTGGCTGAAGATTCGCGAGGGGGACGCTTCGCTCCAGCGTGACTTGATCGGAACTGGCACTCAATTTCTTTGAGTCCTCCTGCATATCGAGGACTGCTTTGTTCGAAGCCAGATCGATGATCTGATATTGAATCGTCGCGGAATTCTGCTTGCTCTTCTCGTCAATTCCTAAGTTATACACCTGCATCCAGAAATTCAGCTTCTGCGACCGCTGGAATGATGCAGGAATTGTAGGATTGGACGTGACCGCTGGCAATAGTTTTGTGTTGCCGATGACAAAATTTCCCGCGCCGATTTCTTTCGACGGCACCAGCTCCATGCGGTTGGCGAGAATCAGTGACGAGGCCGACAGCTTATCGTCGTCATACTTGGGTACATTGATTGCCTGCGCCCACACACCGATATGATCCGGATTGTTTACGTCCTTGATGCCGATATCCACGCGGTAGCGGCCTGGGCGAAGCGGGAGCGACTTCCAGTAGAGGCGCTTGTTGTCCAGGGTTTTCGTCAGGAGTTCAACAGGAACTTCTATCTGAACCGTATCCTCGAAGCTTTGTATGATCTTGCCGGTGATGGTGGAAACACGGCCGATGATGTGAACCTCGCCGACATCGATTCCATCCTTGTTGTTGAAGGTGATGTCGCGATTCTTGATCTGCAGCGTGATGGGAACCAGCACGGTATCGTCGGTCACCTTGACGTAGTCCGTCCGCACATCAAAGGGAAAGTAAGGACCGGTGAGCAGCTTGTGGTTGGACATGAACGACTCAAGCTGCAGATCCTTGAACTTGATGACAGGCGGCGCCTGCAGTTTTGCGTACTGCTCCAGACGGTCAAACTGTTTGCTCTGCTGCATCGAGGACATGGGGCCGGTGCCCAGCGATTCCAGTCCACCACGGAAACGATCCGCCTGCTTGGCCATGCCCATCTGCTCGTACATTGTCTGGCCCGCGCCGGGAACGTGCAGCAGCGCGTCTTTCTCTGAGCGGTCGATGGTCATGTGATAGTCGCCGCACATGCAGGCGTCGACAAATTCGATATCGATGTTTTCGCCGATGCCTTCGAGGTAGCGGTAATGCCAGATTTCAAACGGATAAGTAGACGTAGTGCCGCCGCCTTCGTCCATCGGGCGGTCATAGGTGCCGCCGCTTGGGTGCGAGTCGGTACTGTCCGGCTTGCCATAGGCGATATACATGTGGCCACGGTCAGTCTTCCAACCGGGCTTGCCGGCAGCGAAGTGCTCGTTGGCGTATTCAATACGGCGATAATGCTCTTCGCGGAACTCATTCTCCGGGGAATCGGGATTGGGGTTGCGGCGCTGCCAGAAGGCTTCGATGAACGCATCGCGCTCTTCATCGTTACTGAGACTCTTGAAGGCCTTCAGTTCCTGGTCGGTGATGATCCAGTGCACATCCTGATCGACCCACTTCTTGTAGGGGCCTTTCAACTCCTGCTTCAGCTCTTTCTGCTGCTTAAAGCGTTCCTTATCGGGAAGTTGGCGCTTGAGCGGGTCGTCAGCGGAGGCGTCCGGCGTCGAAGGACTCTGGCTGCCAGCCTGCGTGGACGCTGGCCGGGTCTGTAGCTTGGGATCGCTTTGCGTCGTGGACTGTGCCTGAGAAATCGCGAAGGTCCCAAGGGACATCGCGAGAAATATTGGAAAACGGCCCTTCAACATACTGTTTTGTGGTTACCCCTCTACCGCTCCGTTAATTTTACGGATTCATGAAGACGGAATACAAGCGCCGTTACATATTGTTTTAGACGGAGACGACGGCGATTCGGTGCTGTCCTATCCGGAATCAGGCCTGCTATCATGATGGGCACCTGAGCGGGAAGATAATCCAGCGTACTGAATGCTGCGATTTACGGAACTTGCCCCGCCGGATTTGCGTACTTCTGGAGCGAGTGGTCGGGCAAGGCTTTCGAGATCCGCAGATACAGGAAGACTGGCTTTGAAAAAAATTGTCATTATTGTTGTCGTGATTCTCGCCGTGGCTGGAATCGTCGCGCTCACCGTGGTGCGTGCGCAGTCCGGGTATACCAAGGTTCTTACGGGCAAGGTTGTGCGCAGTAACCTGGTATCCGTTGTGAGCGGGACCGGCCAGATCAAGCCGAAGACGTATGTCAACGTGGGAGCGACCGCCTTTGGCCGTATCACGCACCTTTATGTCAAAGAAGGTGACCACGTGAAGCGGGGCCAGACCCTGGCCACGGTCGAAAGCATCCAGCCGGAAGCGAACGTCGACGCCCAGAAGGCTGCCATTGATGCCGCCAGAACCGATATTGCCTCGTATATCGCAGCGGAGAGAACAGCCGAGGCCAATGTCGAGCATGCCAAGGCCGATTTGGAGCAAAAGAAGCTCGATTACGATCGTTATAAGGCGCTTTATGCGGAAAAACTCGTCTCAAAGGCCGATTTTGACGCCAGAAAAGCCGCCTACGACACCGATGTTGCAACCCTGAACCAGTCCAACGCAGCGGTCGTGCAGGCGAAGGCGCAGACGGATTCTGCTCGTGGCCACATGGGAACCCAGGTCGCCACCCTGCGCTTCAATGAAGATGCGTTGAATAAGACGGTCAGTATTGCTCCTTTTGATGCCCTGGTGACGAATTTGCCCGTGCGCGAGGGCGAGACCGTCGTCGTCGGCATCCAGAACGCGCAAGGCTCGACGTTGATGACGCTTGCCGATATGTCGATCATCACCGCCGAAGTGAAGGTGGACGAAACCGACATCGTGAACGTGGCGTTGGGCCAGGAAGCGGACGTGAGTGTGGACGCGCTGCCGGGGAAGGTCTTCAAAGGTCACGTGACGGAAGTGGGCGACCAGGCCCTTCTGCGGTCCACCGGTGTCGCTACCAGCCAATCCACCAGTGGAACTGAGGAAGCGAAAGACTTTAAGGTCGTCGTCACCGTTGACCAACCCACTGACCTGCTGAGACCCGGGCTCTCGGCGACGGCCAAGATTACGACCGCGAGCAGACCAAATGCTCTGTCGATTCCCATCCAGGCGCTCACGCTTCGTCCTCCCGATGCGAAAGAAAAGCCGCATCTGCAAAAGACCTCGACCGCCGCAGCCACTCCTTCATCCGCAACAGATGCGGAAAAAGTACAGGGAGTCTTCGTCATACGTACAGACAAGGGCGGCAAGATGCGCGTGCATTTTGTCCCGGTGACAACTGGCATTACCGGCACTACGGACATCGAGATCACCACAGGTTTGAAGGAAGGCGACGAGATCGTTACTGGCACCTATCGGGTTTTGCGTAATCTGAAAGACAACGCGCTTGTAAAGCGGGATACGACACCCGCGACGGTAAACAAAGATGACAGCGATTCTTCTTCGTCCTCGTAGTGGGGAGAAATCAGGAGCAGGTAGATGACGACCCAGACAACCACAGAAGCGGAAGAGCGAATCACCACAGGCGCGGGAGCCTCCAACCCAAATGGTCCCGGCCCCGGTGACATCATCGTGGTGCACGACTTATGGAAGACCTACGACATGGGATCGGAGCAGCAGGTGCATGCCCTGCAGGGCGTTTCCGTTCGCATCAAGCAGAACGAATATGTCGCCATCATGGGGCCGTCCGGTTCCGGCAAGTCGACGCTGATGAATCTCATCGGCTGCCTCGACACGCCCAGCAAAGGCGAGTACTGGCTCAATGGACACCTTGTCAGCGACCTGAATGACGACGAGCTGGCGCGTATCCGCAACCGTGAGATCGGCTTCGTCTT
>JAATFH010000471.1 GCA_015655315.1 Terriglobales bacterium | reverse complement strand
GAGACGCCACGGCCCTCCGCAAAGACAATGAGGTACTTTGCCATTACGTTCTTGGGGGTCCTTTATAGTAGACCTCGCAGCTGCGCCACGGTCCCGCCTACGCGGGTCAGAGACGTTTTTAGAATTGGTAGTACGAGTAAAACAGATCGAACGATTTTAAGAAAATTCAACATCTCTCACAGAAAGGAAATAATGCTCCGAATCAGAGCAAACGCTCTTTTTAAAGAGCAATATTTCACGCGTGCGCACTTTTCAAGCGGTCTGGGCTGAGAACGGACGGCGCGCTAGGAGAAGCGGATTAGCTACATTATCGCTATTCCACTTATTCGTATAGCGTACTGTATTTACAATCACAAGACTTTGGCTTTGAAGGGGAGCGCGAAACATTTCAGATCATCGATGTGGTTTTGACATTGCGACTGCAACCACCATCACTCTTATCGCCTTCGAACGTTCTGCTTATGCGATTGATATTTTGAAGCATGGGAGTTCGCCTGCCGACTTACCTATGTTCGTCGGTGCCTGATCTGTTGGAAGCAATAAGGCGAAGCGTGTGCGCTCGTCAAACAAGCAAAGCAAGACTCATAACATCGGAGTAGGCTGCAGTGAAGGATTTGCTTCTAGAAACAGCACGACGATCGGCTAGGTATGCTGCAGACGTGGGGACAAGGCAAGTTGTGCCGTACCCCAAAGATGTAGTAGCGCTCGAAGCTTTGGGTGGGGCACTTCCGCAGAATCCGTCTGACTCCGCCTAAATCTTAGCCTTACTAGATGACATCGGCTCACCTGCGACCGTGGTGACCACCGGAGGACGCTACTTCGGTTTTGTAACAGGTGGAACTCTCCCTGCCGCTGTGGCAGCAAATTGGCTCGCAGGAATCTGGGATCAAAATGCTGCTCTTGCCGTAATGTCTCCTGTTGCGGCGAAGATTGAAGAAATTGTGTCGGATTGGATTTTAGACCTACTTGGCCTGCCTCAGACCTCTGCCACAGGCTTTGTGACCGGCACCCCTATGGCAAACTTTTCTGCGTTAGCTGCTGCCCGCACAGCATTACTGGCACGCGGCGGCTGGAATGTCGAGGAAAATGGTCTGTTCGACGCTCCACCGATACAAGTGGTTGTGGGCCAGGAAATTCATGTGTCACTGTTGAAGGCCCTCGGCTTGTTAGGATTGGGCCGCTCCCGGGTCATCTCGGTACCCGCAGATAGCCAGGGCCGAATGAAGGTCGAAGCACTGCCCCAGCTCGATGATCGCAGTCTGGTTTGTATACAGGCAGGCAATGTCAACAGTGGGGCTTTCGACCCTGCGCTGGAAATCTGTTTTCGCGCACAGAAAGCCGGCGCGTGGGTCCACGTCGATGGCGCGTTCGGGCTTTGGGCAGCAACTTCTCCGCGTTACTGTCACCTCGTAGAAGGCGTGAGTTTGGCAGACTCGTGGGCGATTGATTGCCACAAGTGGCTCAATGTGCCCTACGATTCGGGCATAGTCGTTGTCCGAAACCCGGAAAATTTGCGGAGAGCGATGTCCATGAGTGCGGCTTACCTTCAGGTCGCGAACGCGCGGGAGCCTTCCCACTACACTCCAGAATCGTCGCGGCGCGCCCGAGGAGTTGAGTTGTGGGCTGCACTTCGGTCTTTAGGCCGACAAGGCCTCAGTGAACTGGTTGAGCGAAATTGTCGTCTCGCAGAAAAGTTTTGTGCCCGCCTGCAACAGGCGGGCTTCAAAGTATTGAATGAGGTCGTGCTCAATCTGGTACTTGTGTCATTTGGGGATGCCGAGAAAACTCGTCGAATCATCTATGAGTTGCAGCTAGAGGGTACCTGTTGGTGCGGTGGAACAGAGTGGCATGGAGAGACTGCGATGAGGATCAGTGTTTCAAACTGGGTAACCAGCCATGAGGACGTTGAACGCAGTCTCGACGCAATCCAAAGAACCGCATTATCCTTCGGCACCGTAACCGCCTAAGCCTAAGGGAGCAGATGACGGCTAGCCGGAGGTTCCACTTCAGTTGATGAATTTCAGGCCAATGCACATTCCCAGAACTGCGATGACCAGAAAGGAGCGTCGCAGAAACGAATGTGGCGCCCAATAAGTGATTCGGCGAGTTATGGTAAATGGTTCGGCGTCGAAATCGACGGGCCGTTCCTCGCATGAAAGGGAAGCGTCCGGGCGGATTGCTCTGACGAAATCGATCCAGAACTTGCCCGACTACCGGAGCCGTATCTTGGGTTTCCCTGGCGTGTGGTACTCGAGCAGATCGAACCCATGAAGTTGTTCTCATTTCGTTGGCATCCTGGCTCCGTTGATCCTGCCTATGATCATTCCAACGAGCCTATGACACTCGTGACGTTCGAGCTTGCGGAGGCCGAAGGCGGCACCCCCCTCACCATCGCCAACGCGACGCCACACGATCACCCTTTTCGTTTTTGAATGACTCAACGATATGAAACTCAAAATCGTTGATTTTGGTGAGGAAACCCGGAACCCATTTCTTGAATTCAGCACGGGAGCGTATCTCCTTGCCCCCTGACGTGATGACAAAGTCCTCTGCAACAAACTTGTCGACGGCCTCAGGATTCTTGGCTTGCCAAACCTCGCGCCAAAGACTCTCTACAATCTCGACCGACTTCTGACCATTCATCTTCTTGCTCCAATCCTCTATCTCATATCGCGGGCTCTACGCAGATATCAGTGCATCGCAAGGGATCAGCGCTCGCTGACCATCACGACGATCTTTCCGAATGGATTCTGATCGAAATGCTCGAAAGCTTTCGGGAGATCGTCGAAGGTGTACGTCGCTTCGACAATCGGCTCGATCCGATGCTCCTCAAGAAACTTAATGAGTGCTTCGAAGCCTGCCTTTTCGTCAAGAAAGGTGAGGCGGTCATTGACGAATGTCTGCGTGACGATTGGTGTATGTCTTCTGATGCGGTAATTCAAAGCCGGACATCACGTGGGCGTACTGGTACAGACACGAGCCTTCGGGAAGCACACGCAATGCGTCTTCAATCGAACGCATCCGAGCCTCAAGCTCGTGCTCGGTCAATCCCTCTTCATCAATTTCAGTGAGTCCAAACAGGCAGCCGTAACCTCCACCTTTGAGCGTGAAGATGTTGGGGCCGACAAAGCATGCAATGGGAACGATGCTGCACGCGGCTCCGGCCTTGGCGAACCACGGAACGAATTTGGCTTGCTCAGTATTTGCGCGGGTCATAGTAGGATTTCTGGTTGAGGCTGAGGTCCCAGAGCTGGAACATCTTTGGGTGTTTGCGAACGATGAGCCATGCACTCACGGCAAGCGTGGGAAAAGCCATCATCGCCAGCAGGCGAAACCAACGAGGAAAACCGTTACGCAGACGAAGGCGATCGCCATCCATGCGCTAAGATCGAGGCCAAGTTTGGCACGTGGCCTATCGAGCGCCTGATTGATTGGTAACGGTTCTCCCCGCTTAGCCATGTCGATGCACCTCCTACATCGACTGTCCGGTCAGGCTGCTATCCGTCAGATCGACTTGAATTTCGCTTCCGTCACCCGTGTCGTTGTAGATACGAAGGGTCTGAATAGTCTTACCTGATAGCTCCGAACATTCGACGAACGTCTCGTCTGTCATCCTGCCATACCTCATCCCGCGCTTGCCCTGAATGCCATTATCACACTCATCGTGTGTAGACTCATAGTGGTCACGCTCCAAGTATGGAAGTGTGACCGATCGCTCCGTCAAGTCTTGGTTTGGAGCCTCGCCACGGAAATTACGCGAGGAACGAGGCTATTCCCAAGAGGAACTCGCGGAACGGGCCGGACTGCACCGTAACTACGTGGGCGGCGTCGAGCGAGGAGAACGAAACGTGGCTTTGGAGAACATCGTAAAACTGGCGAAGGCACTTGCGGTTGGCCCCAAAGACCTCTTTGTCGACTTCTCATAGTTGACGTGCCGTGCGCCGCTATGTCACAGGTGCCCATTGGAAGTTGCGACAGCGTCTATGACGGCGCTGACGCAGCGTCACGGAAGTAGGTTCTTATCCATCGTCCGATCTGTGCCGAAAGCCAGTCGCCACATTCCGCCAATTGCTCCAGCGAGATCGTTCTCTGATGTCCCTCATAGAGGGATCGGGCAGAAGTCAGGATCGCCTCGTGGTGTGCGACACGGTTCCGCAGCCAGCGGATATTCTCCAAGCGGCGATGGATGATGGGCCGGGCAAGCTTAACTCTCGGGAACGCGCCGCTCAGACACGGCTGCCAAGGTGTCCAGTGATATCGCTGGGCAGCCAAGTCCGTCCAGAAGCCAAACATGAGTTCGGCGACAACTTTGCCCGGCGAGGCGTTGGGGCCAACTGCATCGCGGACGGCGTCTCGGATTTTGTCCTGAGAATAGGCAGACAGCGGAGCGACTGCGTACCAGCGAGGCATCCCGAAATGAGCAGTAAGCAGATCATGCATGCTGTTGCGGATGGTGACCTCAAGCCCATGGAGCAAGCCGAACGTCATCTCCGACACCGCAACGTTCTGCTCGTAGAGAGAGACGCATCTTCGAGATTGTGGTCGTTAGCAGCCAGGTATCGTTTCAGCCGCTCTCGGGAAACGAGGCACTCGATCTCGGTCAGCATTGCGGGAGCGTGGGGCAACGGAGTCCTCCGGCGGGCCGTGCTCAAAATCAATTTGAGGCTTCTGGGAGCATCCCTGCCGCAAGGCATATTCCCAGGGCAAAAGAAGAAGGGGGCCAGCAATGGCCCCTTCTTCTTTTGCGCCACGCGTTATCGTGGCTCTTCTCAAAGGTTTTGTAAATAACGCGGAATAAATAAGTTATAGACCTCTGCCGGAGTTCGGCAGAGGTCCTTGTCATATACACAGCAAAGCTTTTGTTCCATTGGCTCTCGTGCCACTTGAAGTTACAGCAAGGGTGCGGAAGGGTGCCGAGCCAGCCACAGGAAGGATGCAGCGAAAAGAAGAGGGCGGTGCTATTCGTGACTAGAAGCCGAGCAAATTTATCTTCGGTAAGTGCATTGGCGATGAAGCACCCCTCGAGATCGAAACTGATGAGAATGCCTATGTGACCCTCGAGCTATCGCTCACGAAAGCCTTTGGAAGAAGTCTAGCCTCCCTTGTCGCTACCCGTAAAGAGGTAGAAGTGTTCTTTCCCCCAAGCCTCTATCGCGACCAATACCGGTTCAAGACTGCGGCCCAATGGAGACAACCGGTACTCAACGCGAGGAGGAACCTCGGCAAAGACCGTTCTCAGCACCAGCCCATCCGCTTCCAACTCGCGGAGTTGTGCGGTCAACACACGTTGCGTTGCGGATGTAAGGCGCCGGCGCAACTCATTGAAGCGCAGGGTGCCGCCCAGCAAGTGGTAAAGAATGCCGCACTTCCACTTCCCGTCGATTAAGGTAACGGTAGCTTCCACGGTGCAACCAGGGGTGCTGTCGAAATGAGAGAAGCGTGATTTCGTCGCCATAGTATCCTTTTCATCCCTACGTCAATCAATAGTGCGTACTTACAGAAAAGAGTCTTCCGAAATAGTCTGACATTGGAGGAAGAGGCATGCCAAGAGCTGTAAGGTTTCACCGTCTCGGTTCGCCCGAGGTTCTCATGATTGAGGATGTACAACCTCGCCATCCCGGATGTGGAGAAGTCGCAATAGACGTTGAGGCAGTTGGCTTGAATCGCGCAGAGAGCATGTACTTTCGTGGCGAATACTTCGAGCAGCCTCGGT
>JAATFH010000476.1 GCA_015655315.1 Terriglobales bacterium | reverse complement strand
ATTTCAACCGCTTTGCCGATCGGCGACGGCGACGGCACGACCGGGTTCAAAGTGGTCGGCCGTCCATACCATGGCGAGCATAACGAAGTTGCCATCCGAAAAGTAAGCTCCGGTTACTTTGCGACGCTGCAGGCGCAGTTGTTGCACGGGCGTTACTTTGCGGAGGATGAGGATAAAACGAAACAGGAAGTGGTAATCATCAGCGAGACGATGGCGAAACAGTATTTCCCGGGCGAGAATCCTGTCGGCAAGGAAATCAGCCTGGGTGATGGCGATCCACATGTGCAGATCATCGGCGTCGTCAAGGATCTGCAGGAAGGACAGTTGGATGCCGCTCCGCGAGGGGCCATGTATGTTGCGTTCAATCAGGGGCCGTCAAACTTTTTCTCCATCATCGTTCGCACATCGCAGAATGAGCAGTCGATTCTCCCGACGCTGACTTCAGCGATCCACCAGATCGACCCGAGTATCGCAACCTTCGGCGCGTCCACGATGAGCGAGCGCATCCATGACTCTCCGTCTGCCTACCTGCATCGGTCTGCAGCGTGGCTGGTGGGAGGGTTTGCTTCGCTGGCGCTGTTGCTGGGTGTCGTAGGACTCTATGGCGTCATCGCGTATTCGGTCAGCCAGCGGACACGGGAAATCGGCGTGCGCATGGCGCTGGGGGCGCAACGCGGCTCTGTCTACCGGCTTGTTCTGGGCGAGGCAGGATGGCTCACGGTGACAGGGATCGCCGCCGGTCTGGCCGTCTCGCTGGGAGCGGCGATGTTGATGCGCAAGTTGTTGTTCGGCGTGCGCGCGTGGGATGTATCGACACTCGTCACTGTTGCGGTGGTCCTGGGAGCGTGCGCTTTGCTGGCCAGCTACCTCCCGGCCCGGCGCGCGGCTTCCGTCAATCCTGTGGAAGCGCTGCGCGCGGAGTAGGGTTCAGGCTCACGGCTTCTGCGTGGGCCTGAGCAGCACTTCACTGACGAACGACTGCGGAGCCTGCGTCACCAGCATGGCGACGACACGGGCCACGTCATCGGGCTGAATCTTCTTTTTGGGGTCTTTGCGATCGCTGCCACCCTCGAAGTGGGTATTAGTCGATCCCGGCGCGATTACCGAAACACGTATGCCATGAGGGCGCAGCTCTTCCGCAACCGAGTAGGTCAGGCCGTTCAGGCCCCACTTGGAGGCGGAATAGGCTGCGCCGTTGGGCAGCGGACTGTGTCCGGCGAGCGATGAGATGTTGACGATATGGCCCGACTTGGCGGCGATCATCATGGGGGCCAGTGCGCGGATCATCAGATAAGGCCCACGCAGGTTGGTTGCCATCAACTGATCCCATTCCGCAGGTGGCATCTCATGCAGCGGTTTGCCGCTGCTGCCGATGGCCGCATTGTTCACCAGGATGTCGCAGCGCCCATGACTGCTCGCGATGCTTTCCGCAAGATTTGCGATGGACTGTGCGTGGAGAAGGTCGAGTTGGGCTACCTGCGCCGAGCCGCCGCTCGCTTCGATCTCACTCTGGACGCGTTGGAGTTGCGCCGTATCCCGCGCGATGAGCACAACCAGTGCTCCCATCGCTGCGAGCCGTTTGCTGATGGCCTCGCCCATGCCGCGCGCGGCGCCTGTGACGACTGCCACCTGGTCTTTCAGTTCCATATCGGAGAACCCCTTTGAAATCGCGGCACTCTTCATGCCGGTTCGGTGTCTTAGTATTCAGCGTAAAGCAGGAGGGCCGGGTCAACGATTTGCTGTTTCGCCGCATCTCACTTTCGCATTGACGGAATAGCGAAAAGCGATTACTTGTCACTGATAGCTGCGGGTTTCTATAATTCATCAAATCGCATCGGACTGCCGAAACTCTTCCGCAAAATTGGGCTGGTGTGTTTCAATGCGACTAAGCACCCCCTAAATCCGCATTGAGCAATATTTCAGGAGTAATTTCCTAGGAGCGTTGAATGAAGAAAGTCGTAGTTGCTTCCGTGTTGGCCGTGGCCGCCGGTACCGCATATTATCTGCCTGCTGCCTTGGCGCTGGAAGATGACCAGAGTCAGGGTGCGCAATCCAGCCAGATCACCATTAAAGATCCGGCTGAATACAACGCCTACACCAACGCCGTGGGACAATCGGCTCCGGCGGCTAAAGCCTCTGCGATCGAGCAGTTTCTCCAGCAGTATCCGAATAGCGTAGTGAAGGAAGACATGCTGGAGCAGCTGATGGCTGCTTATGAGCAATCCGGTCAGGCGGACAAGGAACTTGATGCTGCCAACCGTTTGCTGCAGGTGAATCCGAACAACCTCCGTGCTCTTACCATTGTGGTTTACATGGAAAAGAAGGCGACAGGCGATCAGGCAAAGCTGGATGACGCCGCAACCAAGGCGAAGGCAGCGCTCGCCGCTCCCAAGCCACCCTCTCTTTCCGACGCTGAGTACCAGAAGCTGAAAGCTGCAACGACGCCGATTTTTCAGGACGCCATTGCTGCGGACGCGGCAGCTAAGAAGGATTATAAGACTGCCATCGAAGCATATACGGCTGAGTTGAAGGCCTATACGGACCCTGCGCAGACGCAGGCAGGACCGGGATTGCTGGCCACCTACAATCTTGGCAACGCCTACGTATCGCAGGACCCTAAGGATCTAGTAAACGGCGTCTGGTTCCTGACCCGCGCGGCGCAGTTCGCTCCCGCAGGTTACAAGGATCAGATCGAAAAGGCCGCAGAATACTGGTACAAGAAGTACCACGGCGGCATGGATGGCTTCGATCAGGTCAAGGCACTGACCCAGGCCAACCTCTTCCCGACGGATGCCTACAAGCCGGTTGCCGCTCCGCCACCGCCTTCGCCGCAGGATCTGGCGCACCAGGCTGTGACCAGCACGCCCGATCTGAAGACGCTTGCGCTGGCTGACAAGGAATTCATTCTGGCCAACGGTAACCAGGAAGATGCTGAGAAGGTATGGGCCGTGCTGAAGGATGTGACGGCCGAGGTTCCGGGCACGGTGGTTACAGCGACGGCTGACAGCGTACAGTTGGCAGTTTCGGACGATGCCAAGGCCTCCCAGAAAGCGGACTTCACCATCAACATGAAGACACCGCTCAAGGATATTCCAGCAGTGGGAGCCCAGGTGAAGTATGTGGGCACCTTCGACTCATACACGCAGAATCCGCCGATGATCATCCTCAAAGAGGGGGAAGCGCCTGCGGCAGCCAAGAAACCGGCGGCAAAGAAACCGGTTCGTCGTACGCACGGTATGTAACACGCTGATTACGCAGAAAAGGCAGCCGCGAAGGCTGCCTTTTCTGTCTCACCGAAATGAAATGGTAGAGTAAAACGCGATGGTGAGATTTCCAAGCCTGGCTTCCACGCTCGCTCTTCTATTTCTTCTGCATTCAGTTGTTTTTGCGCAGACCGCGCCTGCATCAGGTCAAGCACCCTCAATCAGCGATCCGGAGCAAACGGGAACTGTCCTTTCTTCCGAGGACAAGCTGCAGTATTTTGTGCTTGAACATCGCTCGCCCGATCAGATTCATCCCGCCGATGCCGATCTGCTCAAGAAACGCATGCACGATGTCCTGGCTGAAGCAGAATTCTACGGCTACGACATGAGCGCGGGAGGATGGAGCAATGAACAGGCCGTCTGCCCGATGATGCCGGAATACATCATGCTGCACTATGCGAGCAAGGATGCAGCAGGCGCAGATTCCACTTTCACGGTCCTGGTGCCACGCCATGGCGGGCGTGTCTGGATCGTGCCTGTATTGAACCATGGAGCGACCCGTTTCAAGCCGGCTCCGGTAGACCCAAGAAATTATCAGCTCTTTGGCCAGGTCGTTCCCGGCGATCTTGCTCTGAAGAACAGTGGGCCGGAGGGAAAGTGGCTTGCGCTTTCCGTATGTTACGCAGAGATGACAGGCGCGCACCCGCAGGTGCCTCACCATCCCAGCCTCGATATTCATATGATCAAGGCGATTCCGCCGACCTTGCGGATTGCCGTCGGCGGCAAAGAGCACCAGGTTAGTTTTGCCGATCCGGTCTCGCCCGCCGACTACCGGTTGTGGAATATCACATACAACAATCTAGGCCGGATTACTGACGTGAGCGACGATCAACATTCGTTTGGTGAGCCGGTGGTCAGAACGATCCCTGAGCCGACTCCAAAGTTGACACCACAGCCGCCAGACCCTCCGCAGAAGACAATTCCTGCCTCACAGATGGAGACACCATCCGCGAAGGTGACACAACCGTCAGCGCCTACGGGAAAAATAGTTACTTCCTCGCAAATGACGACGCCAGTATCGAAGGTGATACCGCAGCCGTCAGCTTCTCCGGTGAAAAACATCCCTTCTTCTCAGATAGAGACCCCCACCCCAAAGGTCATGCCGCAGCCGCCAACTCCTCAGGGGAAAATAGTCCTTCCCTCGCAGCAGGAGACACCTGCTTCACAGGTAAAGCCTGATCCTCAGTGAGTGCGAGGCGGCCACTTCAGAATTGGCATCACGCTCGAATAGTCGTCCGTCCATAGGCCAACGTTATTGCGCAGCACCGACGGATGGGCGAGAAAAGCTACTTCAGGCT
>JAATFH010000134.1 GCA_015655315.1 Terriglobales bacterium | reverse complement strand
GGGCGGAGTTGATCTGTCCGTAGGTGGCGGAGCCTACAGTCGTGTCGACGCCTGCGTATTGCACCGTGTTGAAGACGTTGCTGGAGGTGGCGCGGACTTCCAGCGAGCGCATGTCTCCGAACCGGACGCTCTTGGAGAGCGAGGCGTTGAAGGAGACTGTGCCGGGGCCGGGGATGGAGTAGCGTGTTGCAGTCCCGTAGGTGCCAACGGGTTGCGTGAAGGCGGCCTGATTGAACCAGTTGCGAATGGTGCCGCCGCCGGCGGTAATCGATGCTCCGGGGACGCGGTCAGGGCGCAGGGAGCCGGCGCTGCCACGGGCTACGTCTTCGATGTTGGCCTGGAAATGCGGCGTAAGCAGCTGACCGGTGGAGAAAGCAAAGTTGCCCGACATGGAGATGTTGGCGAGTGCGTGCGAAACCCAGTTGCCGTTGGTGAGCATGTGCGTGTCGGGGCCGAAAGGCAGCTCGTAGACGAAGTCGCCTTTGAGGTTGTGGCGGACGTCGAAGCTGGAGTTGGATTCTTCGGCAAGGATGTTCTGCCAGTTCTGGGCGACCGCTGCGCCAACGCCGCCGACCGAGCTGGCATTGTCGATGGAGTGCGAGTAGGTATAAGTGGCGCCGAGTGCGATGCCGCGCTGCATGCGTTTGCGCAGGCGTACGGCGAGCGCGTTGAAGTTGGAGAAGGCAATCGAGTCTTCCCAGTCATAAAAGACGCCGCTGAGCGTTCCGGTTGCGGTGCGGCCGGGGGCGCTGACAACGTCGAGGCGCGTGCCTTTGGAGCCGTTATAGCCCACATTGAGGACGATGCCGAGCGGGAGCGTTCGCTGGATATCGAGGTTCCAGACCTGCACGTAGGGCAGCCGGTAATTCTTGTTCACGGCGTAGTTGCCTGCCTTCTGCTGGGCGGGGAATCCGTTGGCTAAGGTGATGACCGCGCCTGTGGTGGATTCGTTGGTTTGCACGTCGGCGAAGGGCGGCTGGAAGGCAAAGTCCTGCACGAAATTGGAATACTGGCCGTTGGCGAAGTTGATGCCGTATCCGGCGCGAACAACCGTGTCCTTGATGGCACGCCACGCGATGCCGATGCGGGGGGAAAAGTCGTTACGCTCGGGTTCGATGAGGGTGCGCGGATATTTGCCGGAGAAAGGGCCGACCTGATTCGGCTGCACGGGGATGACGGTGGCGAAATCGTTGCCTGCGTCGAGGTTCACGAGGCGGTCATCTTTCTCCGAGTAGGGCGAGAAGTATTCGTAGCGCAGACCCGCGGTGACCGTGAAGTTGGGGAGCGCCTGCCAGGTGTCCTGCGCGAAGAGGTCCCAGACGTTTTCGCGCAGATAGGCTTTTTGATACGGCGCTTGCAGAGCGGTCTGCTGCGGGAAGCCGAGGAGCAGGTCGGCAAGATCGGAGCCGGTGGTGGAGACGCCCGGAGTGGTGTTCTCCGTCGAGCCGGGCTGGCGGGTGAAGAGTCCGGTGAAGTAGAAGCTGCCGGTGGAGTTGGCCTGACCGATCATGTCAAGGTGCACGCGGCGGAAGTCGCCGCCGAACTTGAAGTTGTTCTTCTTGTGAATCCACGAGCTTGATTCGCTGATGGAGATGGTCTGGTTGACGTGCAGGTTCGGCTGCTGCTCGTTGAGTCCGGTGAACTGGGTAAGGGTGAGGCTGGGCAGGCCGAAGTTGAGCGGACTGGTGGCGCCGCCGAAGACGTTGATGCCCAGCTGGCTGGCTACGTCGGTCGTGTTCGTAAAGTAATTGAGCAGCTGAGTGTCGCTACGGTTCCATCCGGCGGTGAGGTTGTTGGTGAACTTGCCTTTTCCGGCGGTGTAACCGGCTTGTAGCGAGTATTGATGGGTCTGCTGCTTGCCACCGAGATCGGGAAAGATGTTCAGCTCGTCGGCCGCGGTGTGGCTGTAATTAAAGTTGGCGTTGATGGATTGACGCCACGTGTTGCCGCCCTGTCCCATGACCTGGCGCAGCATGCCGACGATGGGCGATCCGCCGGCGCTGGAGCCGAAGTTGTGGATGAAGCGCACGCCGACATTGGTGGTGTTGTTCTGGGCCGTCGTGATGCGCTGGTAGTTTTGGAAGGCTCCGGGCAGGTTTTGTTGCGGGACGTAGTTCAGCAACCCGGTAGCCTGCGGCGAGATACAGGCTGCAGGAATGCGGTTGCCGACGAAGGGCTGTCCGGGCACGTTGCCATTCGCGGTGCAGGCTACGCCTCCAGGCGTGCTGGACGCGGGTGGATTGTAAATAGTGACCGGCGCGCCGCTTTGCGTCGTCAGTGCGGAGAGGTCGCCCGTGCGCTCGGTTGCGGTGGGCACCGTTCCATACTGGTTGAAGGGTGCTGAAGTGCGATTCGCGGCGAGGGTGAAGAAGAGGAAGTCGTGGGTATCTTTTGTGAGGATTTTCGGGATATAAGGCGCGCCGACAAAGGTCAGGCCGAAGTGGTTCGAGGCATAGCCGGGCTGGTTCAGCGCGGCTCCGCGAATGGAAAAGGGCTCGGCGTTGAGCGCGGAGTCGCCGCCGTTCCAGAAAATGGCTCCGTGAGGCTGGTTGGGCTTGAAATTGCGGAAGTTGCCGCGTCCGCCGAATCCTCCTCTACCACCGCCACCCTCGCCAAAGCCGCCGGGACCACCAAACCCGCCCTGCCCGCCACCCGCGCCGCCGCGTCCGCCTTGTCCGGGAGTTTGCGAGAGTGACTGCTGGAATTCGTTGTCATCCGCGTTCTGGCGCAGCTGGTTGAAGTCGACTCCAGCGAAGGGATTGGTCGTGCCGCTCTGTCCGCTGACAGCGACGGAATCACCGGAGAAGTCGGAGTTATTTGCCACCGAAGGAAGCTGCGCTTCGGTGCCCGCGTTGCCGCTGCCTGCCTGAATAAGGCCAGCGGCAGCGCTGAGCAGGCTCAGATTCTGAGCGCCGTTGCCAGCGAGTTGCCGCAGGCCTTGCGTAAGCTGCGCGGCCTGATCGGAGCCGCCTTCCTGCTGCGCGGCGCGCGAGGCCAGGGTGAGCACGAAATCTGCCTGCTGATCGTGCGAAGTGGCGTTGAGCAGGGCCTCTTTTGTCGTGGCGGCGAAGGCGGCGAAGTCCGTCTTCAGAACGTAGCGGCCATTTTGCGGAATGGCGAGCGAGTAGGCACCGGCAGCGTCGGTGACGGTGCTGTATTTCTTCCCGGTCAGAGTATTGGTGGCGGTGATACTGACGCCGGGCAGCGGCGTGGTTCCGGATTTCACCGTACCGTGGACGGTTCCACCGGTTGAGGCCGGAGCCGCTGCGATTGGCGCAGGCGTGGCAGCTGGTGGACTTGTCTGTGCCAGACAGGTTGCAGAGAGGGCTAACAATAGGCTGAAGGTCAGCAATCGGGGCACGGGCGGAGTCCTCTCAGGCTACTGCGGCTGCTGCGAAGAAGGAGCCGCTGCGGTACTACCGTTGTTCGGGCCTGCACCACCCGGTCCGCCCGGCCTGTTGCGTGGCTCGACGACCGACAGCTGGGTAGCGACAAAGCTACCGTTCTTCAGCGCGCCGCGCGAAGTAACGGTGTCTCCAACCTTGATATCTGCCAATGTGATGCTTTCGCGATGCTTTTGGAAGGACGTGTTTTCGTCGACGGCGATGGTTTGCGTCTTCTTGTCTGGGCGCTCGATGGTGAGGTTGAGGTCATTGATGGCGGTGATTTTGCCTGCGGTCCAGGTTTTGCCGAAGTCGGCCTGCATCTGCTTCATGCGGGCCACCTGATCGGCGTCGAGGACGGCCAGGAAGACGGCGCCGACGGTGTGCGCCTTTTCATCGACGTCGCCGCCGGTCATGACAACATCGCCGGCGTGGACGTCGGTGGCTTTGATCGGCTGGCGGTCTTTCATGATGTGGGTGTTGGGGCCGGTGGCGATCTTGTAGGTGGTGCCGTCCTCGGTCTTGATGGTGAATTCGCCGCCCGCGATGGCGGTGACGGTGCCGTGGACGGCCGAGTTCATCCCCATGAAGCCGCCCATTGTGCCATGCTGGCCGCCTGGACGATCATGCTGCTGATTTGCCTGCGCATCAGGCTGCTGGGCGGGCACGGAGACCGGTGCGAGCGCCAGAGAACCAAGAAGCAGGAGTGATGCAAGTCGGGGAGCTGCCTTCATACGTTACTTATACCTTTTCGCCGCGGGATGGTCCCGTTGCAAGCACAGGGCAATTGCTGAACCATTTGCTGCTTTTGACTGCCTGATAGACGTAAAAATCTCGGATCGAGTCTCACCGGCCTGCCGCGGAAAATGCACCGGAGAGGTACAAGGCTCCGGCTTTTATTCAGAGATCCGGCACTCTGCGATAAACTGCCGGGAATGCCCAGTCATCGAGATTCTGCTCATATTGAGACGCACTTCCAGTCGAGCGATGTAGTGCGCGATGTAGTGATTGGCATGGCGGACGGGCTGACGGTTCCATTTGCGCTGGCGGCCGGGTTGTCGGGAGTGGGCGCCGCGACGCATGTGGTGGTGGTCGCGGGGCTGGCGGAGATTGCCGCCGGGTCCATTGCCATGGGGCTGGGAGGCTATCTGGCGTCGCGGGGCGACTCGGAGCATTATGCGAGCGAACGCAGGCGCGAGGAGATGGAGATTGTCGAACGCACGCGCGATGAGGAAGAAGAGATCTACGACATTTTCGAGGAATATGGCGTCACGCGAGCGGAGAGCGATCCGGTGTTGCAGGCGCTCAAGCGCAATCCAAAGGCGTGGGTCGATTTCATGATGCGGTTCGAGCTGGGTCTGGAAGAACCGGAAGTGCATCGTGCGCGGCAGAGCGCGGCTACGATTGCGGTTTCGTATATTGTGGGCGGCCTGGTGCCGCTGGTGCCCTATATGCTATTGAATGAAGACTCGCAGGCTCTGACGGCATCGGTGGTGATTACGCTGGTGGCGCTTGCGGTATTTGGCGCGGTGAAGGGAAGCTTTACCGGAGCCGGTATATGGCGCAGCGGATTGCAGACGGTTTCCATTGGCGGATTGGCGGCGGTAGCGGCGTATGCGCTGGCGCGGCTTTTCCATTCAAATTAGATGGGTGGGTTTTGGTTGCCTCGGCAGGGATGAAATGCGGTGTGGTTTTTTCGAGCAACGCTTGGCGGTAAATGCCCTCTAATGGAAAGAAGAAGTGAGGATGAGGGATGAGTTCACTGGCAACCCCGGTCGCCGCAACCTCGTTGGCGCAGCAGTTCTGTAATGTGCGGCGGCAGAGTGAACTGCTCTGTGCGCCGCTGACTCCCGAAGACATGATGGTGCAGTCATGCGCGGAGGCGAGCCCTGCGAAGTGGCACCTGGCACATACGACATGGTTTTTCGAGACATTTATTTTGCGGGAGCTTGATCCCGGCTACCGGCCTTTTCACCCAGATTTTCTCTGGCTTTTTAACAGCTACTACAACTCGGTTTCAGATCAGCCTGAGAAGAAGCTGCGCGCCTCGTTTTCCCGGCCCGGCCTGCAGGAAATTCAGGCTTATCGAGAATATGTAGAGAAGGCGTTGCATAAATGGCTCAAGGCAGGCGCTCCGGATGAGGTGGAGCGGCGAGCGGTGATGGGAATGCACCACGAGCAGCAGCATCAGGAGTTGTTGCTGACCGATATCAAGCATGCGCTCTGGACCAATCCGCTGCGTCCGGCTTATCTGGGTTTGCCCTTTGAAAATTTAAATGCCGCTGCGGTACAGATGGAGTGGCGCGAGTATGCGGGCGGCCTTGCCGACATTGGGCACACCGGAGATGGTTTCTGCTTCGACAACGAATTGCCTCGGCATCGCGTCTATCTTGAGCCTTTTGAGCTGGCCTCGCGGCTGGTGACGTGCGCGGAGTACCTGGCGTTTGTCGAAGATGGCGGCTATCGACGGTCCGAGTTATGGCTCTCGGAAGGATGGCAGGCGGTGCAGACCGAGGGCTGGCGCGCGCCGCTCTACTGGCATCAGGACAAGGCTTCGGGCGAGTGGAGCGCGTTCACGCTGCGCGGGGAAGTTCCGCTGAGCGACCTGGCGCAGACAGCAGTGTGCCATGTCAGCTATTTCGAGGCCGATGCTTTTGCACGCTGGGCGCAAAAACGGCTGGCGACGGAAGCGGAGTGGGAGTTCGCCGCATCTGATGCTCGTGTGGGCGGAAATCTGCTGGAAGATGGAGTGCTGCATACGTCGGTCGCAAGTGGATATGGCGTGCAGCAGATGTTTGGCGACGCGTGGGAGTGGACGGCGAGCGCGTATCTTGGATATCCGGGATTTCATGCATTACCCGGAGCGCTGGGCGAGTACAACGGAAAATTCATGTCAAATCAAATGGTGTTGCGCGGCGGTTCCTGCGTAACGCCGCGAACCCATATCCGCGCGACCTACCGGAACTTTTTTTCTCCGGCAACGCGCTGGCAATTCTCAGGCATTCGCCTTGCTAAGTAGTTTCCGAGGAGCGGAAGCAATGCATGTACTTTCCTGTCCACATCTGCCGGAGGCGGCAAATACTCCGCTTGGCTCTGAAGTTTATCGGGGATTGACGGCTCATCCCAAAACCCTGAGTCCTTGGCTGTTTTATGACTCGCAGGGCTCTGAACTTTTCGAGCAGATTACCGAACTGCCGGAGTATTATCCGACGCGCACGGAGCGGTCTATCCTGAGCACGCATGCGGACCAGATTGTGGCCGCTGCGGCGGGCTGCGAGCAGATCACGATGATTGAGCTGGGCGCGGGTACCGCGACCAAGACAGGGCTGCTGCTGAAGGCCGCAGTGCGGCGCCAGTCCGAGGTGACGTATCACGCCATCGATGTTTCAGGCTCCGCTCTGGATGAGGCGAAGCGGCGCATCGAGGCCGAGCTGGAGGGCGTTGCCGTTGTTCCCCGGGTGGGAGACTATACCGACGGTCTGGGGCAGATTGACGCCGGTGGGCAGCGGCGGATGGTGTTGTATATCGGATCCAGCATCGGGAATTTTGAGCCCATGGATGCGTTGCAGCTTCTGCGCGACATTCGCAAAGAGTTGCACCGGGGCGAGAAATTACTGCTGGGCGTCGATATGGTGAAGGATCCCAAGATCCTTGTGAATGCGTATGACGATGCGGCTGGGGTGACAGCGGCATTCAATAAGAATGTTCTGGTGCGGATCAACCGCGAGCTGGGCGCAAATTTCAAGCTCGACCTATTCCGTCATCGCGCGCGCTGGAATGAAAGATGCTCGCGGATTGAAATGCATCTTGAGAGCCTGATCGCGCAGCATGTGACAATTCCGGTACTGGAGCTGGAAGTGAAGCTGCAGCGGGGCGAGACGATTCATACCGAAAACAGTTACAAATTCCGCGACGAAAACGTAATCCAGATGCTGGAGCGCGCGGATTTCCACCTGAGCGATCACTGGACAGACGAGCGCGAGTGGTTCGGCGTATACCTGGCGACCGCCTCGTAGTCAGGACTTGGTTTCTTCGAGAGGCAGCGGCTTCGACTCTTCCGTCTGCGAGATGGCGCTGAAACGGGTGCGTGGGAAGGCGTCGGGATAATTCTTTTGAATGAAGTCGATCATCTTCTCGCGAACGATGCAGCGCAGGTCGAATTGATCGCTGGAATTGCGGGCGCTTAACAGGCAGCGGATCTCCATCGTACGTTCGGAAAGGTTTGTCACCTGCAATGCGTTGACGCGGCGGTCCCACAGCGGGGAAGCGTCGAGGATGCTCGTGAACTCCTGCCGCAGGGCTTCGACCGGGACGGAATAATCCACATAGAGAAAAGACGTGCCGAGTATATCGGAGCTGTTGCGAGTCCAGTTCTCGAATGAGTTTTCGATGAAATAACTGAGCGGAACGATCAATCGCCGCTGGTCCCAGATTGCCACGACAACGTAGGATGTCGTGATCTCTTCGATCCTTCCCCATTGACCCTGGACCACGACAACGTCGTCGATGCGGATGGGTTCGGTGAAGGCAATCTGAAGGCCAGCGAGCAGATTCGACGCGGTGGATTTGGCGGCGGTAGCGAGCACGAGGCTGGCCAGTCCAGCCGATGCGAGAAGCCCGGCGCCATAGTGCCAGATCTTGGAATCGTGGAAGAGCGACAGGATCAGCCCGGCATCGACCAGCAGCAGGAGGAAGATGGAGATGCGCCGCATGAATTGCATCTGCGTGCGGACCCGCCGCGCGCGCAGGTTGTCGCTTGCTCCAATATCGTAACGACGCAACAGCAGGTCTTCCACCATGTAGACGGAAGAGACCATGAGCCAGCCGAGGGCGAGGAACCACAGGATGCCAAGAGCTTTATGCGTCACGCTGGTGTAGCTCGATGAGATAGGAATCCACGGCAGCGCGAAGCCAAGGGCGGTGAGGATGACGATCCAGCGTGCGGGGCGTTTCAGCCGATGGGTCGCACCAACGACCAGCGGACG
>JAATFH010000506.1 GCA_015655315.1 Terriglobales bacterium | reverse complement strand
TTCCGCTGGGAATGTTTCCCAACGTGAAGTATAAGGAGTGCACGCTTTCGACGCAGCCCGGCGATTCGCGGATCTTCTTCTCCGACGGCATCGCAGACGCGCAGAATGCGGAGGGTGACATGTTCGGAGATGAACGGCTGACAGCTGTCGTGCAAAAGCATCAGCACAAGTCTGCCTCCAAGATCGCCGAGGCCATCTTCAACGAAGTCGGCAGGTTTCAAAAAGGCATCGAGCGCTTCGACGACGAGACCGTGGTCGTGCTGCGCGTGCTTTAGTCTATTCCCCTCTTCCTCAGGTCGTCATTCTGAGCGCAGCGAAGAATCCATGCAATGCTGACCCGCCTCATCGTCACTTGCTTTCCCCCCGTCACTCTGTTCGGCCCTCTGGCTCGCAGAATAGCCTTAAGTGAATCGCATCTGTAACTCCCAAGTACCGCATGGACTTTCGCTGTACCTGGAACGACAACTTTTTTACGAACAACAATTTTTACTGTTTGCCTGGTTTGGTTTCTTCGGCCCTTCCCCGCCTCTTTGTTTTCGACTTTCCGGTACGATAGAAAGAAATGCTTGAAACGAAAACGGAACGCATCGTCACGCCCGCACGCAATATCATCGGCACTCTTCGTCTGCCCGGCGATAAGAGCATTTCGCATCGCTACGCACTTCTGAGCGCGCTGGCGGCAGGAACCACGAAGCTTGCCAACTTTTCGACAGGCGCCGATTGCGCCAGCAGCCTAGGCTGCGCTGCCGCGCTCGGTGCGACCGTCACGCGGCGCGACGACGGCGGCATTGAGATCGTTGGAACCGGCGGCGCATTGCAGCCATCCGGCACGCCTCTCGATTGCGGCAACTCCGGGTCCACCATGCGCATGCTCACCGGCCTGCTTGCAGCGACGCCGCACACCTATACGCTCATCGGCGATGCCTCACTGAGCCGCCGTCCCATGGAGCGCGTGCGCAAGCCCATCTCGCAAATGGGTGCGGAGATCACGCTCACCGAAGGCCATGCCCCGGTCACCATTCGCGGCGGCAAGCTCACAGCCCTCGACTACACGACGCCCGTTCCCAGCGCTCAGGTGAAAACCGCGGTGCTCTTTGCCGGATTGCAAGCCGAAGGAACGACGACGGTGCACGAATCCGTCCGCACCCGCGATCACGGCGAGCTGGCGCTCCGTGCCTTCGGCGCTCATGTCGACCGCAGCACCGATTCCGTCAGCATTGCCGGCGGCCAGCCGCTCACCGCCATCGAAGCCGTCGTTCCCGGCGATATCTCATCCGCAGCCTTCTTCCTCTGCGCCGCCGCGCTCTTTTCCGGTTCAAATCTCGTCTTCGATGCGTTGGGACTGAACCCCACCCGCGCCACTCTGCTCGATGTACTCACCGCCCTCGGCGCACACATCGGCGTGCTCAATCTGGAAGAAAAGAACGGCGAGCTTGTCGGCACCGTACAGGTCAACGCGCCGTCGAACGGCCTCACCGGAACCACCATCTCCGGTGCGCTCTCAGCGCAGCTCATCGATGAGCTGCCTGTGCTGGCAGCTATCGCGCCCTACACGCAGAACGGCATCCGCATCCGCGACGCCAAAGAGCTGCGTGTCAAGGAATCCGACCGCATCGCACTCGTCGCCAATAACCTCCGCGCCATGGGTGCTCAGGTGGAGGAGTTCGAGGACGGCCTCGATGTCCCCGGCGGGCAGCAGCTGCACGGCGCGGAAATCAACTCCGGCGGCGACCATCGCATCGCGATGGCTTTCTCGGTCGCGGCACTCAAAGCAACAGGCGATACCGTGATTCAAGGAGCCGAGTCGGCAGCCATCTCCTTCCCTGAGTTTTATGAGCTACTCGACCAGGTGGCGGAGCGCTAATCTTCTCCTTCTCGTTCCCGAACAGTCTCGCGACCTCCGGTCGCGTGGTTACTATCATGCGGCTGGAGACATCAGGCCATAGCAGTCAGGTACGCCTCCATTGCAATCGTAACCATGGCAGCTACGACCCGCGATTGCGCTTTTTGTCCAAGTTTCTTGAGATTCGACGCCCCCAACGTCGCATTTGGCCAGCACTGATAGCGGAAATTCTGTGATGGAGCGTAGTTTCCAAATGGGATTTCTATGCTTCGTCGGCTGGTGCTTCAGCCATATGAAGTTTAGGGATGTCCTGCGAAGGGTGCTTGCAAGTGACGTTGCATGATCAATAAACGTAGCCACCGACCAAATTTAGTGCCTGCTTCAGGCAGTAAACCGACTTGCTGAAATCCAAGCGATGCATGGAGACCGACGGAGGAAGCATTCACTCCACAGATGCAGGCAACCATAGAGTGACAGCCTTTTGCCTCGCATTGCGAGATCAGCTCAGCTAAGAGCATCTTGCCGACTCCGTGGCCGATACAATCCGGGCGTACGTAAATTGAGTCTTCGACGGTGAAACGATAGCCTTCGCGAGGGCGGAATTGCGAAGCGTAACAAAAGCCCACAATGTAACCCTCGAGCTCTGCCACTAGATATGGCAGATCGCGATCCAGAACGGCCTGCCGCCTTCGCAACATCTCAGATTCATCAGGAGCTACGATCTCGAATGTCGCTGTACTCTTTTCCACGAACTCAGCATAGATAGCAGTTACGTCAGCCATGTCTGCTGGAGTCGATGCTCGAACCAGGCACTTAGACACGTGAGGATCAGCATCTAACAGGCTGGTAGCGGCATTTGCAGCTCTCTCGTAATCTCGGTTCGAAATTACCTCCCATCGGATTGAATTGCCTGTTCCCACTTTGATTAAGCTGGATCAAGTCCCCGGTTCTCTTTCAAGTACACTCTGAAATGTATAAAGAAAGGGTAAGATTTTCACCCTGAATAGATTTTCGCCAAGTCACTCAGCGCTCGTTTGAGTTGCTACGCGCAATACGCTGCGTACTTTCCAGAAAATCCCTAATTTCTCGTTGACTGGAGCGATTCATTTGATTTATTCTATTTTGTAGTTATTATTGGCTGAACTTATGGGCAAATCTTTCTCACTCGGAGAGTTCGAACAGATTGTTCTTCTTGCGATCCTGCGGCTCCAGGATTCTGCATATGGGGTCGCCATTCAATCGGAGATAGAATCCTGCGCAGGCAGGAAGACAACACCTGGGGCACTTTACACTACACTCGATCGACTCGAACGCAAAGGATTGCTGCATGCACGATCGGGTGAGCCAACTCCTGCCCGCGGAGGCCGGGCAAAACGGTTCTACTCGGTCACGAGAGAAGGGCACCATCGACTTGTGGATGCTCAATCTGCATTTCAACGCTTACTCGCAGGGTTGAATTTGCTGGGAGGGGAAAGTCATGGATAAAGCGAATGCCGCTGAATGGTTGCTACGGCAAGTGGTGGGTCCTGTCCGAGCCTCTGAGCTTGTCGGCGATCAGTTGGAAGCCCATCCTTCTGCCGGAAGATTGAGCTTCTGGCTATCGATTGCGCGACTGCTGCTGGTTTTCTCCTGGCGCACAATCGTTGGTGTAGCAGTATCTACTGTCGGGGGCATTATTCTTGCCATCCTGTCATTTTATTTCGGAAGGTACTGGCCAGCGGGCCCGCAAGGCTTCTTACCAGAAACGACGGTTCTTCACATTACACTCTATGTTCTTGGAATCAGCGCACTGCTCTGGGTTGCGACTTTGTTTTCGCTCGTTCAGTTCGGCTGGCGCAGTACTTTGACAAGCACCGGGCTCGTGGCGTCAATACTTTTCTCTGCCTCTTCCTGTTTCTTCTGGAGCCCGAGTTTTGCAGTAACTCTCGCAATTATGTGGCTTAGCTTTTTCATTTTCTATACGACCAGTGAGATGCGGAGGCGATCCCTGGGAGTACTCCTCGTCGCTGTTGCGGCTGCCTGGTTAACCGGCTTCGCCCTATCCATCCTTCGCCCCGATCCTTACAGCGTATTCGGCAAATGGCAAGCCTTCACGGCGCTGGTTTTGATACCCATCGTAGAAAGTGGGATCGCCATGCTCTTGCATCGGAAGTTCATCGCATCTCAAAGCACAAGTGTGCACGGATCCGTAACAGCACGGCGCGATTTCCTGGATGATGAGCAGATGTGAGCATGTCGCAGGCGAATGAAATAGTCCGCCGATTGATGAATCCGCAGGAGAATCGAGCACTTTTCCACTTTTCAAGCCAGTGCTCGATCAGGCCTAGTTGGCAATTAATGAGGCAGTGTGACTAGACCGGGAGGAAGACGTCGCGGCTGACGCACATGCATGGCCTTCGCCCCCGGCGTCGGTGCCTGTGCGTCGCCGAGAATGAAACTGAAATCGGTGGCATATGTATTATTCGGAGTCTTTGCAGTCACATGGCAACTCAAGCAAGTCAGATTCTGCACATAGGTTTCCATGGTCGCGTTTGCAACCGGCAGAGCAGAAGGATCAGGTGTAGCTCCGCTCATCGAGAGCGATGTAGGACCCGGCGTCCCAGGCGCGTTGGTATAGCTGTTCTGCGGGCTGCCGGACCAGAGGACGTCTACCAGCTGATAGTACTGAAAAACCGAATTGGAATTGGCTCCGTTAATCAATTGTTGCGCGGCCGTGTTCGTCGCCACAACAGGATCGCTTGTGTTATTCGATATCGGGCGAGCGCGAGAAACCTGGATCGGATATGCGCCGCAACCGGAGCTGACCGAGTCATACGGAGGTGGCGTGTTCGGGGTGCAACTCTGTCCCTTCGTCTGAGACGTCAGGCAGTTTTGATAGACGGGGTTCCCTGATGGCTGCTTCAGGCACGAGTTAGATATGACTGCCTGACACTGGCACAATGCATTGCTGAACGTTGCCGGTGATGCCGGCGGAACATTGTCTACCTGCTCGAAGGTTGCCCAGATAAATTGCGGCTGCGTAATCGTTTTGTGAATGATGAGCAGACCTACCAGACCCATGGTTGCAGTAGAGCAGGAGCCATTATTGTCCAGCACCGCCTGCGTCGTAAGATAACGGCCATACTGGCTGGGGTCGGTAAGCACGCACCACGCGGCCTTCAGTTCAATCGCGCCTGTAATC
>JAATFH010000071.1 GCA_015655315.1 Terriglobales bacterium | reverse complement strand
CGTTGTGGGCCCGGCGGGCGGAACCTAACACTGCATGGCCGGCCCTCAGTTTTCGACGCGTGCAGAGTCGAATCTCTATCGCAGCTGGGGCGCGGACGTGATCGGCATGACCAACCTGCAGGAAGCGAAGCTCGCGCGTGAGGCCGAGATTTGCTATGCGACCATGGCGATGGTAACCGACTACGATTGCTGGCACGATGGCCACGATGATGTGACGGTGGAGCAGATTGTGGCGGTGCTGAACCAGAATGCCGCTAATGCTGCGAAGGTGGTTGGCGCTGCTGTTGCCGCGATGCCGAAAGACCGCACCTGCGCCTGCGCGACGGCGCTGCAATATGCAATTCTCACCAATCCGGCTGCGATTTCAGCGGAAGTTCACGAGCGGCTGGATCTACTGATAGGCAAATATCTCGAAAAAAAAAGACAGGATAACCATGGCGATTCTGGTAGTGGGAAGTGTTGCATTTGACAGCATCGAAACGCCTTCAGGGACCGCAGAACGGTGCCTGGCTGGAGCAGCGACCTATTTTTCATTGGCGGCGAGCTACTTTACCGACGTGCGCGTGATCGCCGTTGTCGGGGAAGACTTTACCGCAAATGAAGAAGAGGTGCTGAAGCGCCGCGGCGTGGATACTCGCGGTATTGAACATGTTGCAGGCAAGAGCTTCTTCTGGCGCGGGTCGTATATGCAGAATCTCAACGAAGCGCAGACGAAGGAAACGCAGCTGAATGTATTCGAGACATTTTCTCCGACCATTCCTGCTGAGTACGCTGATTCCGAATTTCTCTTCCTTGCCAACATCGATCCGGTTCTGCAGGAAAAAGTTCGCCAGCAGATGCCGCGCGTCCGCATGGTTTGTGGCGACACGATGAACTACTGGATCAACGATCATCGCGCGAACCTGGAAAAAGTTTTGCACGGGCTGGATTGCCTGTTGATCAATGACGGTGAAGCCAAGCTGTTAGCGCAAGACGCGAATCTGGTGCGCGCGGCGAAGAAGATTCTGGCATCCGGTCCGAAGGCTCTCGTCGTAAAGCACGGCGAATATGGCGCGACGGCATTCTTCAGCGACAGGCTGTTTCCGGGCGAGGCGAAGTCTGTTTCTTTGCCGTTTCGAGCGCCCGCGCTGCCACTCAGTGAAGTCGTGGATCCCACGGGAGCAGGCGATTGTTTTGCCGGTGGATTCTTTGGATATCTCGCATCGCAGAAAGAAATTACTCCATCCACATTCAAGCAGGCGATGTTTTATGGCGGGGTGATGGGATCGTTCGCAGTCGAGCGCTTCTGCACGGAGCGACTGCAATCGTTGACACGCGAGGAGATTGACCAGCGCTTTGCGCTCTTCCGCGAGCTATCGCATCTTGATTGAACCTGAGACGTTACCGGAAACAGATCGGCTTTCGCTCCAGCGGGAGACGGGGTTTGTAGCATGCGGAGCGTTGATACTCTCCCTCCTGGCGCTCGCCTACTGTCTTCGGCAAGGCCTGCTGCTTCTGTACGGCGATGCGGTGGCGCATCTTCATATTGCGCGCCGCGTCTTTGATTCGCTGAACCCCGGCTTCCGGCAGCTTGGATCGGTATGGCTGCCGCTGCCGCATTTATTGTTGCTGCCTTTCGTCCAGAAGATGAGTTGGTGGCAGACGGGGCTGGCTGGCGCCTGGCCTTCGGTGGCCTGCTATGTGTTCGGTTGCGCTGGTATCTACCGGCTAGCGCGGTTGTGGCTGCGTCCCTCCGTCGCGATCCTGGCGCTGGCATTCTATGCGCTGAATCCCGGGCTTCTCTACATGCAGACCACCGCGATGACGGAGCCTCTCTTTCTTGCGGAGATGATCTGGGGCGCGCTGCTGATTGCGGAGCACGGACGCGCGTTGAGAGCCGGGAAACAGAGACGTGCTTCGCGTCTGCTGACCATCGCAGGACTGGTGCTGGTGGCGGCGGTCTTCACGCGATACGACGGATGGATTTACGCCGCATTCGCGTGGCTGGTGGTGATGTGGGGCGTGCAGCGACATCTGCGCGAGCGCACGGGTGGGGCATTTGTTTTATTCACCGCATTGCTGCTTGCCGCGCCAGCCCTATGGCTGGCCTACAACGCAAAGCAGTTTGGCGATCCGCTGGATTTCATCCGCGGGCCATATTCGGCAAAGGCGATTGATGCCCGCACGGCGGCGCCGGGAGCGGCGCATTATCCCGGCTGGCACAGTATGCGAGTTGCCTCGCTGTATTTTCTGAAGGCAGCGGAATTGGGAGCCACAACCCTGCGCTGGAGCAATCTACTGCTGTGGCTTTCTTTGGCTGGAACGGCGATTGCTGTCTGGAAGTGGCGCAGGAGAGAAATCGCCGCAGCCCTGCTGTTGTGGATACCGCTGCCGTTTTACGCCTATTCCATTGCTTACGGCTCGGTGCCAATTTTCATTCCGCTGTGGTGGCCGCACTCCTGGTACAACGTGCGCTATGGCATGGAGATGCTCCCGGTCTTCGCGCTCTTTCTGGCGTTTTTTGTGCATGAGTGTGTCCGGTTGGCGGAACGGCGCTGGCCGCGATCCTATATTTGGGGCGTCTTCGTTGCCGCGATCCTGATTGTGGCGAACAGCGTGGTGCTGATGCGGGCGCGTCCCCTGGTACTGCAGGAAGCGGTGGCGAATTCCCGTTCACGGATTCCGTTTGAGCAGGCGGTGGCTCAGGCGCTGGAAACGATGCCGCAGGGGATGATCCTGATGTACACGTCCGAGCATCCCGGTGCGCTGCAGAGAGCCGGTATTCCGCTCAAGCGCACCATCAACGAGGGGGACTACTATCAGTGGCCGGGCGCGCTCGCACATCCGGCGCAGTCGGCGGCCGTGATTGTGGCAACGGACGGAGATGCGGTGGCGCGTGCGGTGGCCGCGCATCCAGAGGGTCTGGCGCTGGTTAACATAGTGTGTTCCACAGGACAACCCTGCGCGCGCTTCTATCTCGCAAAGTGATAGCATCACGCTCAAACAGCGATGGAAAATCTTTATCTGATACTTGAAGAACCCGGTCATATGCTGAGTTTCAATGGCCTGCAGGAAGCGATTCTTACGGGCGGAGCCGCTGGACGGCTCTTGCTGGCTGCATTGCTCGGAGGCATCATTGGAATCGACCGCGAGTATCACCACAAGCCATCGGGCGTGCGAACGAACCTGCTGATCTGCTTTGGTTCAGCGCTGTTCACGTTTCTCTCTTCCGTCGTTGCCGGGGAAGGCAGCACCAACAAAGGGCAGATCGCTTCGAACATTGTGCAGGGTATTGGTTTTCTCGGTGCAGGACTCATCATCCGGAACCGCGACCGCGTGAGCGGGCTGACCAGCGCCGCGACGGTGTGGGCCGTGGCATCCGTTGGAATGGCGTGTGGCGCAGGACTCTACATTCCTGCAGTGTTTTCGGCTGCGCTTGTGCTGGTGGCTCTCGAAGGTGTGGGATTTCTGGAAAAACATGCCAACCTCAAACTGTATTCTGTGATCTATGAGGTGCGTGGGTCCGACTCGAACCAGATGTCCCTGGCGATCCTGAACGCGATGGATCGCGACAAGCACAGGTTAGTTGGACTGGAACAGCAGAGCATTGGAGATTTGAATCGGCTGTCTTTTTCTATTTCCACCTCTCGCAGGGGGCACGAGAGAATGCTGGCGCAGTTGAATGCGGCTCCTGCAGTTGACGAAGTACTGACATTTCATGATCCGGAGGACGATTGATTCGGTTTGTTAAAGCCCACGCGTGTGGCAATGATTTTTTGATCGTGGATGCAGTAGAAATAAGTGCCGAGCGGCAGCGTGATGCTGCCATAAAACTATGTGCGCGCAACACCGGCGTGGGCGCCGACGGCGTCGAATACCTGCAGTGGACCGGAGAGCGTTCGGGGAGGATT
>JAATFH010000005.1 GCA_015655315.1 Terriglobales bacterium | reverse complement strand
TCTTCTACGCGGGCGATGACCTGGAAGCGAAGAAAAGAGTTTGTGCCCTCATTGGAACTCTTGGCTTCGATCCGGTCGATGCCGGTCCTCTTCAGAATGCAAGGTATCTTGAGCCCTTGTCTCTTCTGAACATCCATCTGGGACGCGTGCTGGGATTCGGAACGCAACTGGGAATGTCTCTGCTTCGGCCAGGAGATTAACGAGGCACAGTGCTCTGGGTTCGAGGAGCGAGCCTGGACTGTCTCGAAATAGAGTTCGCTACTCTGCTTCGAAACCGCTATATCTGGCAACCAATCGATTGCGCTCAGAGCAGGATCTCAAGTGCTTCTTTCCGCAGAATTGTCACCTTAGCCGCTTTAATAGAGACGATACCCGTTCGTTTAAAGTTACTGAGGACCCTTGTGATGGATTCTCGTGAGCTACCGAGCATCGACGCCACCTCTTCGTGGGTGAGAGGCAGATGAATCTCCGGTCGGAAATTTTGCGCGGTTTCATTTTCAGCAGCCAGTTCGAGCAAAAGATTCGCTACCCTGCCAGCTACCGAGCTTGAGAGCGCCAGGCGACAGGCATCGTTCAAAGCCGATTGATATTCACCGTTGAGACTTTCCGCTGCGTGCATGCTCCCCTCCCCATGGTGCCGGATGAAACGAAGAAAATCGCTACCGGCGAACATCTTGATCCGGACAGGTTCTATTGCCTGTGCAGTAACTTCGTGGGGAGTGTTTGAAAGCGCGGCGCTCAGACCAAGGACATCCCCGGGCTTTGCGATCCTTACCAGTAGGGTTTTGCCCTCCCGGGACGAGCATGCGAGCTTTATCCGTCCGACACAGACAACCGCAACGCTCCGCGTGGACTCTCCCTGGGCGAACAGGACTGTGCCTTCCTTCAGTGTGATATAAGCGCCGATCGCATCGTACTCGGCCATTGCCTGGGGTGACAGATCACAGAACCAACCTTCTTTCCTCAGTGTGCACGACATGCAGTTTTGACCTTGCACCACCACGGAACTCGTCGACACGGAGTGAACCTCCATTTCAAGCGAACTGGAAGACTGTTCAGTCGATGAACATCCGGCAACGCGCTACAGGCGCCGACGCATCGAGAGCATCGCAGGAATGCGCAAGAACAATTCCAACGTTATGTCATCTCGAAAAGCTCGAGAAACTTCCGGGGTTCTTGCGCGGCTGCGCATATAAGCTGTCCGTTGGCGCGATTTCCCGGAAGCTTTGGCGAAACATTCGCCGAAGACGATATTTTGTCTCGGACCTATCGTTGCCACCGCTATACTTCAGCCCGACTGGAGCACTCATGTCTTTCTCCTCTAGAGTTCCCCTGCATTCTTCTTGTTCCGTCAGCGAAAACTTCCATTAAGCGTGCAGCAGACAGCGGCCAGACCGTAATCCCCGACGAGACAAAACTTTCTCTTTCAGGCATTTCATAGCTACTGGCACGTAATTGTTCCAGCCTCCCAATTGTGATTCTGTTCAATTTTGCTCATTACAGTCTTTTGTCGCGAGCGACATCAGGAGCACCAACGGCAGGCGTTATAGCTGCTGTTCTTGGATATAACCTGTTTCCCCTCGGGCTTCCGACTCTGTTGGCATTGCAAAGTCGTGGGCGATATCGGAGAAAACAGGCTTTCATCTGTTAGAAAGCAAATCTGACACCAAGCTCCACGCGCCTTGCCGCCTCCGCAGAGATCGGTTCGCCAAGTGCTGGCGACAGCACAGTGCCGACAGCGGTCGTATTCGTATGATTCAGGAGGTTCGACGCACGAGCATTGAAGGTCAGGGTATAAGGATGGTTCGTATCTCTCGGGTTGAGTCGGAACGCCCGACTCACATTGCTGTACAAGTGCCAGACGCTCGGCATCGTTCCCAGGTTTCGCGGGACATTGCCATTCACAGTGTTTGCCGTGAGCAGTCCGAAAGGGGTGTTGTAAACCCCTGGTCCGGATGTGGAGGAGTAAGAGGGCCGATCATTGAAGGTCCCGTCTCCATTCGCATCTGTGCCGATAGTGATGCTGTAAGGACGACCCTGACGCGCCGCAAGCTGCGATGATAAATCCACCTTGAATGGAAGATGCATGGTCCCATCGATGGACCCGCCACTCGACTGCCAATCCGGGCGCGATGATTCACCGTGATTGCTATAGCTGGATTGCGGAGGGGCAATCTGTAGTGGCGCATCGGATTTGAAGTTGATCCACCATGCACTCAGATTGAAAGTGAATCTCTTATAGCTGGTCTGGGCCAACGTGAAGTTCGCCACATGCCCATTCAGGTGGCCGGAGTTCTCATATTGGAAGAGATTGAGGTTCGGGGCCAGAGGGCGCGAAGCCAGAAGCGCGGCAGTCGGATCAGGCGCCACACCGACGCTGCTGGCCACCATCGGCGCATTGATGTTCCGTGTTCGGAATATCCCCCAGTCTTCGGCATAGGTAAAACTTACCGATGGGTGCCAATGATGGGGCAGATCGTGTTCGATACTGATTTGAGTCGCTGCTGCTGGAAACTCAAAGACAGGGTGCTGAAACTGATTTTGTGTTGCCACCTGGATCGACCCGGCAACTGGTATCAGCGGATTGCCGTAGTTGGGCGAGTACACCATTAGAGACTGCTGACGGACTCCGTTCAGCCGATACACCTCTGTGGCGTAGCTGACCGGCGCAGGCGCATCGAAGATGCCGGTTCGCAGACTGATAACCCAAGTCGATTTCTTGTCCGGTGCCCACGAGAATGCAATGCGCGGAGCGAAATTCACGAATGTGCCGGGCGATGTCTGGAACGAATATCGCAGACCTGTGGACATGGTGAGCCGAGGCGCGAGCTTGACGGTGTCTTCGGCATAGAGTGCCAGCCTCCACTGCGTTAACCGCACCAGGGCTGTGCCGGTTGTTAGCTGGTAGGTGGTCGGTGCTCCACCCGGAAGACTCTGAAGCGCCCGCTGATATTGCTGGAGCGGAGTAATGGTGGTTGTTTGTCCCGTGGGGTGGTTGTTCGCGTCAAGAACGGGCGCACTACCTCCACCAAAAACATACGCTCCATTAAAAGTGTCAGGATCGTAATTATGTACAAAGAATCCCAACGATTGTGCCCCGACGCGGAAGGAGTGTTTTCCGTGAGTGAACATCACATCATCGTCGATTTCCAGGTCTCGCTCACGGTCGTTCAGGTTCTGGCTGGTAGCGCCTCCCGCTGTGAAGTATCCGGCAACTTCGAGTGACGGAGCCGTGGACAACGGTGTCTGCTCCGTGCGCTTCCACGTATAGCCAATGCGGGTTTCGTGCAACAGATTCGCGCTGAAGGTCTGTGTATTGGTGAGCCGCAGATCATACTCGCTTATCAGGCTGGAATATCCTGCCTCCGGCAACGTGAGTCCACCCACGCCCTGATTGCCGAGATTGTTAACGTTGGCCGCGAACGAGAGGGTGGCAACATCTTTCGGGCTGATCTGCCAGTCTCCGCGCGCAGAGCCAATCCAGAGGCGCTGGGGTGCGGCGACCGTCTCGTGCAGCGGTGTCTGGTCTCCATGGGCATCAAGCGTAATTGCATTCACCACGTTGAATTCGCCGATGTCCCGTCTTTCGAGGGCGAGCGAAAAGTCAGCCCTTTTCGGTACAACCGGCCCGCTCAGCTCAAATCCATAACGCTGCTTACTCGCCGGGGTAGCCGTTACCGAGAACGGGTCGGTGGCATTGAAGATGCCGTTGCTATCCGTGAAGAACGCCGCGCCGTGGAATTTGTCTGCCCCCGGTTTGGTTGTAATCTCCACTCGACCACCCTGAAACGTCGGCCCTTCGTACTCCGGCGAATAAGGATCGGGATTGATGCGGATGGATGCAATCGAGTTCTTGGGCGGCATGGCGCTTCGATTCTGGAATCCGTCCACGACAAAGGTGGTGGACTCGGGAGCGCCGCCGCCGCTCGATCCGAGAATTTGGAGCTGCTGTATCAGATCGTCAGGATCGTCGGCGAGCTGTTGCTGGATCTGTTCCGTGTTAAGCGTGATTGTCCCCGCTCCACGGTCGGCATCGAGTCCGGTCGCGTCCGCCTCTACCTGCACGTCCGTCTCAACTCTGGCGAGCTGCAAATGGACCGTGAGATGAACAGTCGTCCCAGGCTTTTTCGCTACCAGCACAGTGGCTGGAGAGAAACCGTTGGCTGTGATGATTACGTTTTCTGAGCTGACCGAAACACATGATAACGAGAAGTGTCCTGCCGCATCGGTTGTGGTCGCTTGGCCATCTGCAATCTGCACCTGAGCTCCGGGAACCAGGGAGTTCGTCGGGTCACTGACTGTACCTTCCACCCGAACGCCATCGGCGCATGACTGCTGTGCAAACCCATACCGCAACGTCCAGAATCCAATCACAGCGCAAAGTACAAATTGTCGAGTGTTGCACATATCATCGCCTCGACATGACTCTCGCTGAAGTGACGCGCAGGTTGGAGTGGTAAGCAGCAGGATGATGGAATTTTGCAACGAAGCAAGGACTGTACGAAGAGAACTAACTGCGGCTAGCCGCAAGGAGGCTCTGCCAGCCGGGCTTACTCATCTTTAGGCGTTCTCCGCTGGAGAGAACCACCCAACCTTCATTCGGACCTTCGCGGAGAATCTCGCGGACAAAGTTGATGTTCACGATCGCGGAGCGATGTACGCGAATGAAGGTATTTGGATCGAGCGTCTCCATCAGATGCTTGATCGTCTCGCGCAGCATGTGCCGCTTCAAGCCGACGTGCAGGCAGGAGTAATAACTGTCGGCCTCAATCCATTCAATTTCTTCGATGTTTACGAAAATGTCCTTCGAGCCGTTCGGGACGAGAAGGCGCTTTGGATACTGTTGCTGAACGGTAGAAAACACCGCTTTTAACCGTTCCTGCGTGATGGGAATGGCATGAGCCTCCAATCGTTCTCGTACACGCCGCAGCGTTGCTTGTACCCGCTCCGGTTCAAGCGGCTTCGTCACATAGTCCAGTGCCTCCACTTCAAACGCCTTGACCGCATATTCGTTATGCGCCGTGATAAAGACCAGCACGGGCAAGCGAGCTGCGTCTGCCTGCTCGATAACCTCGAATCCATCGAGGCCGGGCATCTGAATATCGAGAAAAAGAACATCCGCGGCATGTTCCTGCAATGCAGCGATTGCCTCGCGACCGTTCGAGCATTCCGCGATGACCTCTACCTCTCCGTCGTTTGACAACAACAGACGCAGCCCTTCTCGTGCCAGATCTTCATCGTCCGCGATGATGGCCCTCAACTTCATGCTCGTCCGCGCTCATAAGGAATGGTGATCGAAACCTCATACCCGCCGTTCGACGGCTCCGTGATGGTCAGCTCGTAGTAGTCCTGGTAGAAGTGGGAAAGTCTCTCTCTCGTGTTCTTCAAGCCGATCCCGTGACCGGAGGAGGACTTGCCATTTGTGCCTGGGCCGTTGTCCACCACCCGCAGGTGAAGGTGATCTCCCTTGCGAGCCACCGATGTCTGAATGACACCATCCTTTTCCCGTCGTCCGATGCCGTGACGAATTGCATTTTCCACGATGGGTTGCAACAGGAAGCACGGAACGAGTCCGTCCAATGCGGCGGGATCGACCTTCATCTCCACTCGCAGGCGGTTGGTAAAACGGGCCTGTTCGATCGCCAGATAGCTGTCGATGGTTTGTAGCTCCTGTGCCAGAGGAATCTTCTCCGGCGTCGCCGTGGCGAGCGTGGCCTTCAGGATCGCGTTCAGATGCGAGAGCATCGTGTCTGCTTCCTTCTGCCGTCCCAGTCTGACCAGCGTGGTAATCGCGTTCAGAGTATTGAAGAGGAAGTGCGGCTGGAGCTGCATTTGGAGCGCATGGAGCTTCGCCGCCGAAAGCTGTTGCTTGAGTTCAAGGGAGTGAAACGTCTCTGCCTGCGCCGCGATCTGCATGTAAATAATGGCGCACGCCGACCAGATCAGCGCGTAGATCAGAAAGTCCAGGCTGAACCGTCCGATCTCGAAGAACTGAAGAGTGTCGAAACGAGCGAGATGCCACAGTGGCCAAATGCGGCCCATGAGAAGCGTGGAAAAGTGCAGACTCGCGAGATGGAGGGCGCTGGCGATGATGCCCAGGATGATCTGCAACAGCAGGTTCGCGATGGATGCCTGAAAGATCGACAAGCGATGCCGACCGGCCCGCCAGAGGACATAAGCCACCCCGGCCCACCACAACCAGAGCACCGCACCGTAAAGCAGAGAGGGTACCCACGACAGTCCGGGGGCCAGCACTGCGCCCGCCGTATGGCACGTAATCGCAGCGGCAATCGCAAGGATACTGGCTATGCAGAGGGCGATCGTGCCTGCGCCGAAGATCAGGCGAGACTGTCGAACCTCCACCGATAACAGACGTGCATTTTCCATCTGCCGCTCTTCCAAATTAGACTCAAATCTTAATGAAAGACATTCCGCAAAGCCCGGAACTGGCTCTATTTTGGTGCTGTCGAGTCCGGAATTGCCAACGCTAAGCGGCGAACTCCACTGAATTTGCAACGAGAGGCCAATTTTCTGTGGCCAGTCCTGGCCGAAAGCGCGGCTACTGTGTCGGCCGTCTTTATGAGAAGGCGGCATCATTGCCATCCTACTTTAAATTACTTCGCATAGACCTCAGAAGACCCGCGACATCGCTGCCCCTGGCTGGGTCGAGATCTATGGGCTCGATTGGGCCGGAGACAGCAAGAGTCTGTGGACCGGGTTGACAACAATGCCTCTCGCCTCCAGACTTTCGTTATGCGACTGTCCGTCATCTGTCTCGTAGTAGTGAGTGCAATGTTGTGCCCGCCGTCCCGGGCGCAGGTGCCTGTCTTCCGGGTTACTCCCATCCAAAGCGCAATCCGGTTCAATACTGCATCTTCGAAACCTCTGACAGGCAATTTTGACAAATGGAGTGCGACTCTGACCTTTGCGTCACGCAACCCTACGTCGGCCGTATTACAAGTCGAAATCCAGACAGCGAGCTTGCATGCCAGGAACAGCGAGAACGATGAAGAACTGAAGGGCAAGGACTTGCTGAACGTGGCGCAGGCCCCGGTCATTTCGTTCAAATCCAACAAAGTTGTCCAGACGGGGAAAACCGCCTACGACCTTGTCGGCAACTTCACCATGCGCGGCGTTTCCAAGCCGGCAACGCTGAAGTTAGTAATCGCCGACCAGGGTGGTGGCTCAGGATACATCCAGGGTATCGTACCCTTCGACCGTAAGGACTACGGGATGACCAGCAGCAGGAAGCTCGAGGAGCGCGGCGAGGTCGATCTCAACCTCAAGGTAGAGCAGGTAAGCGGACTCGAATTGATTCGCAAAAGGTTTCCGTGACGCCATATCCGACAGTTTCTCTCCACCAGCCACACTGAAATTAGAGGCAGCACAAAGTCCCGCCTGGCCGGGCCTTTGTGCTGCTTGCACTTTATCTGCCCGCAATTAGACTGGTTTTTCCTGCACGTCGGGTTTGCAGATCGAAATCGATGAGCGCCACTCGCGAACAAGATTCGCTACGGCATACGTCGAGCGTGATCGCGCCCACGTCATAATCATGATCACAGAACTTTTGGTCGAAGAAGCCGAGCAACGCTTCCAGTCCTGCACCGGCAAGCTAATCCTGCTGCCTCGAAATGTCGACGGGCGCGAACAGGCGCTCGTTGAACCCTGGTACGGAGAAATTCACTACAGGCAAGCGCGCTTCGCGGGACTAATCACACAGATTGACCCGATTCTTCAGACTATGCTAGCGTGAATTTATGGTGTTTTCCCTGGTTCATTGTTGTTGCTGCGACCAAACTCTCGTTGGGTGAGCAGCTACCTCAGATTTTCCTGAAACACCCACTCCAAAGCTCATCCGAATCTTTCATTGATTACACGTATCCTTCGTTGACAACTCGGCATCCATGCCGGTTTTGTTGCGACGGTTCAGCTGTGGAGGCATCCTTTGCAACTCGCAATAGATAAACAAGTTGTGCATGAGGCCGGCAACCCATCCATAGGATCGAAGAGTGCGCCCGCTTCGAAGACTCCCAAGGAACTAACGCACATCGTTTCACGGTTCGTATCGTCTACCGGATGGATGGATCGGGTGCGGCTGCGCACCGATGGGCGATGGTATGAACGCCTCTATCACAGTGCGGACTATGACATATGGGCGATCAGTTGGCTTCCGGGACAATCCACCGGCTTCCACGATCACGGGGCGTCCTCAGGTGCTTTCGTCGTGGCGTCCGGGATTCTTGAGGAGCATCGCGTGGGTGAGCGGGCTCGCGTGATACACCCAGGCAAGCCGCGCGCGTTTGGTCCTGACTATGCGCATGATGTCCGCAACGTCTCTCTCGCGCCGGCCATCAGTATTCATGCATACTCGCCTCCACTCGACGAAATGAACGACTACGAACTGGAGGGGAGCGAACTGGTGCCGCGTGAGCGCGCATCAGCAAAGGCTGAGACGATCAATCAGGCCTGGCCGGCGCACAGACGGGAGAACGCGGGCCGGACAGATTCCATGAGCATCGAGCAGGTGCTTTCAGCGGCGCGCACCCAACTGCGACGGCTCTCTCCGGAAGAGACCTATGAGGCAGTGACTAAGTCAGGGGCGATACTCGTCGATATTCGTCCGGAGGGTCAGCGGGCGATTGAAGGTAGTATTGCGGGCGCACTGATTGTCGAACGTAACGTACTCGAGTGGCGATTCGACCCGTCCTCCAGCGCTCGGCTGCCGATCGCGACCGATCACGACATCGAGGTCATTGTGTTCTGCTCGGAGGGCTATACCTCAAGTCTTGCGGCCGCAGCTCTTCAGGAATTGGGCCTCTGGCGCGCGACCGACGTAGTTGGCGGGTTTCATGCATGGCGAGACTCGGATCTGCCGATCGTGCCGCCTGTCAAGCCTTCCTAATA
>JAATFH010000436.1 GCA_015655315.1 Terriglobales bacterium | reverse complement strand
TGTCTCCGCCGGCAGGAGTTCGGGATTCGTATCGCCCTGGGCTCAGGCAAAGGGGCCATGGTAGGACTGGTCCTGCGCCAGGCCGCATATCCTGTGCTGCTGGGTGCAGGTGTTGGACTAGCGATTTCGTTTCTGGTGTTGCGCTGGGTGCGCAGCCTGCTGTACCAAACGCCCACGATCGACCCGCTGGCGATGAGCGGCAGCGTATTGCTACTTCTCATCGCTTCAGCTGCGGCAGCAATCATTCCGGCGCGCCGAGCAGCGTCCGTCGATCCGATGCAGGCATTGAGAAATGAATGAAGCGAACGCTGGTCAAGGTCAGACTGCCGGTCATGGGGAGGGTCGCGATGCGATGGTGGCAACTAAAAAAGAGAAACGCAGACCTTGAGCGGGAACCGCGGACGGATTTGGAACTCGAAGAAGAAGAACAGCGCGCGAGCGGCTTATCTGCAGAGGAAGCCCGCCAGGCAGCCCATCGAGCTTTTGGAAATGTGACCCTGATCCGGGAGCACGCCCATGGGGCGTGGGGCTGGACTCCCTTCGAACGGCTATGGCAGGATTTCCGTTACGCGACGCGCAGTTGCACAAGTCACCTGGATTCGTTTTAACGGCAGTACTGATCCTGGCGGTCGGTCTGGGAACTACTTCAGCAATCTTTTGCCTGATGGACACCCTCTGGTTTCATCCCATGCGCGTTCCCCATCCCGATGAACTTGTGCGCGTCTTTTCCACCACGCCCCAGGACGCGGACGGCGACTTCAGCTATCCCGAATATCAGACCTTCGCTGACAGGGTGAAGGCCTTCCAATCGTCTTCCAGAGCGCTTGTCGCCATCGGCGGACGGGGCAGCATAATGCCGCAATCGGACGGCACGTCCATGATGCTGCTGACAAATGTCGTCTCCGGTAACTTCCTCAGAGTTCTGGGTGTCCATCCGCTGATCGGACGGCTCTTCACAGCTCAGGACGAAACGTGGATGCGCATTCGTCCCGTGTCGTGCTCGGATTTCGCTGCTGGCAACGGAATTTCTCTGGCGATCCCAATATCGTGGGCCGTCAGATTTCGCTTGAGCACGGAAACCATCAACGCATACAGGTGGATGTCTGGGGCGTCCTTCCACCATCCTTTCGAGAAATCGATCCGGCAAGCGACCGCGACCTTTGGATGCCGACTGAAACTTGGGCGGCCATCGCTAACCCGAACGATCTGACCTCGCGGGACTTTCGCTGGTTCCGTATGCTTGGCCGCCTCGCGTCTGGAGCGACAGTTGGGGCTGCCAATGCTCAGGTTGAGGCGGTTGCCTCCGCCCTCGCAGCGTCGGATCCTGTTCACAATCTGAATCGAGGGGCCCGCGCCGTAAGTGATTTTCGTTATCGCACGAGCCACGCCGGCACTAGCGGCCTTGTCCTGACTGGCATTGTCTGCGGTGTGATTCTGCTTTCCATCACCAACATGGCTCATTTTCTCCTGGCTCGCGCTCTGACCCGCAGTGCTGAGATTGCTCTGCGTCTCTCGCTGGGTGCTTCTCGCTGGACAGTCGCGCGGCAGCTGATCGTCGAGAATATCGTGATAGGCGTCCTCAGTCTTGTTCTTGGGCTCGGGATCGCCCTGGTATTGGCAGCCTGGCTGCCGCACATGCTGGCGCAAGAGCCTGCCGTGCTGAATTCAGCGCCGGGCTCTGCCATCGCTTTCCATGTGGATGTCCGCGTCTTGCTTTTCGCCTTCTTGGTGGCGAGTGTAATGATGCTTCTGGTGGCCTTTGTTCCGCTGACGCAGGCCACGCACGCGGAACTGCTCCCGGCATTGCAGGCAAGTGCCGCAACGCGCACGGCAGGACGAACCTCCATGCTTCGGCGCACGGCAATCTGGCTCCAGATTGGAATTTCGTTTGCTCTGCTCGTCTCGACAGGCGCGCTGGTGCGCAGCTTCCTCAACACACGCATGCGACCGCTCGGAGTCACCCGGATCAGGTGCTCGTAGCTCTTATGCAGATGCCTGAGGCTCCTGAACGGGATGCAGTCATAGCGAATCTCAACGCTCTGCCAGATGTCGAACATGTGACTTACGCAATTCGCTCGCCGCTTATGCCTTCGGAAGGCGGCATCGCCGCCAAAGTAACGCTGCCCGATCACCCGGAATTCCATGACATGCCGACCCTATACTCGACCCGATGTTTATCACCTCATTGCCGGAACTGATTCGTTCCTCATCGGGTAGCTATCAGATGATGGCGGAACTTGTGACTGCAATGGGCGTTCTCGGGCTTGCTCTCACCTTGTCGGCCTTTATGGCTTCCTGGCATTCCTTGTCATCCAGCGCCGCCGCGAGATCGGCATAAGGATGGCGTTGGGAGCTTCGCGCGAGGCGACGATACTGCTTGTTTTTCATGAGACCATGCGTATGGCAGCCGTCGGTCTGACGATTGGACTGGGGCTATCTCTCCTCGCCGCACGAATCGAGACAGCAGCGCTGTTTGGCGTCAATCCGCTTGATGCAGCATCGGTGACAGGCGCTCTCACGGTGCTTGCGAACGCAATGATCGGAGCGGCGTGGCTGCCCGCGCAGCGAGCCGCTTCGGTTCAGCCGATGGAAGCCCTGAGATGTGACTAGCAGTTACAGCGCAATCTGGCGTATCTTCGTTGCGCACCGGCGCTGCCACGGTTCACTCCATCCTGAGCGCTTCCAGCGGATTGGTATCCGCGGCTCGTCGCGCAGGAATGAGGCTCGCTCCCATCACGCTGGCCGCCAGAATGACGGAAACAGCCACAAAGGTCAGCGGATCTCTTGGCCTCACGCCGTACAGAAAACTAGTCAGAAGCCTGGCCATTGCCAGTGGGACGATGACTCCGACCACAATGCCCACGCCAGCAAGCGCGATTCCGTGGCGAAGGACGATCTTGAAGACGTGCTTTCTCGGTCGCTGAGCCGATAGAGGTATCCGAGCGGAATCAGGTCGCAATCAACTTCTGCTGTAGTAGAGAAATCGCCATCCGACTCAATCAGAGCTTTATATCCAGCTCCCTGTTCATCTGGAAGATGGTTTTGAATGGCACGCCGAATTGATTGCATACGGTTGGTATCCGAACAGGCCTTCTATCGCTCTCTTGAGTAACGACTGCACCATCGTCGAGCTTAGCTCGGGCGATCAGCCAGAGGTCAGCACCTCGCGTGAACTCGATGGTCTTGGCCCATGCCAATGTCTCTCTCCTGGAACGACTTTGCGGCCGATATCACGATAGCGTCCAAATAAGATAGCTTGTTGCCCGTCGTGAAACATCATGTCACGGCCACTTCGTCCTACGAGGATGCCCTCGTAGGTGACACCTGGCTGGACATAATCCACTATGCGAAACTGCCAGGGGTATTGTTGACTGGACAGGGAAGTCAATAGCTTGGGAGAGTTGCCGGCGCGTGTCTGTCTCTGCGGAGTTGCCTCCAGTGGCCTTAACAGATAAAGAGGTCCGAAACGCCAAACCGGGCGCCAAACGCATCAGGTTGTTCGATGAGCGCGCGCTCTATCTGGAAGTATCTCCAGGCGGCCTGCAAATGGCGGCGGCTTAAGTATCGCTTCAATGGCAAAGAGAAACGCTTATCATTGGGCGTCTATCCGGACATAAGCCTCAAAGCTGCGCGCGACCGGCGGGACGATGCACGACACCTGCTGGCTAATGGAGTGGACCCATCGGCGAACAGGAAGCCGTCAAGGATGCTCAGGCCAACAGCGCGTCCAACAGTTTTGAGGTAGTGGTGCGGGAGTGGTTTACAAAGTATTCTTCGACTTGGGTGTTGTCCCACAGTAGTCGCGTTATCCGTCTTTTTGAGCGGGATATCAACCCGTGGATTGGAGCGAAGCCAATTGCGGAAATTGCTGCCCCGGAATTGCGGGGAGTCATCCGGAGAATAGAGAGACGCGGGGCGCTGGAAACTGCTCACAGAGCTCTTGGTAAGCGGTCGCTATGTTCTTGGCAGGACCGCGCACTAGCAAACGCCCTATGAGTGACAATGCCGTCCTCGCGGCCATGCGGCGTATGGGCATCGCTAAAGAAGAGATGACAGGGCATGGCTTCCGAGCTGTAGCACAAACTATGTTGGATGAGATATTGGGGGTGCGGCGATTTTATCGAGCACCGGTTAGCCCAAGCTGTGTGCGATCCCAATGGGCGTGCCTACAATCGCACTGCGCACTTGTCAGAGAGGCCAGCGATGATGCAGCAGTGGAGTGACTATTTAGAGGGGCTAAAGTCCAGCCACCAATTTCCGAAATGGTCGCGTTGAGGCCCTCGCGATGGTCGCTAGAGTTTCAAGACACCGGCGGCTGACTTGCGGGAGGTCTTTCTTCTTAACGCTGTCTTCAGTCTGAGTGCCCTTGTGACTCTAAATCCTTGTATTTTGTTAGATGCGGGGGCGCCCATATCATTCACGGGCTGCCAATTAAAAGTAGAGATGGAGGCCCGGACTTCTTTTCCTTTTTCCTAAAGCACGCGTTAATTTCCGCCATGGGTCCACGTCTGTTGGGTCATCCATAGATTGCGGTTGATCCTTCGTGAATCCGCCTTTGGATTGGAGCGGCGGTGCACTGTTGTTGGAATTTGTACGCGGCATATGTAGCAAATCATAGCCCTGTTAGCAGGCAAAAGGCTGATCTTACCTGCAAGAGAGTATGATGATCCGCATCCAGAAAATTAAATAGAGTGATTTTTCGGAATTCGTTAGAGGACTTTTCTGGTTGCATCTGTAGCGTTCCGTCCATCAGCAAAATCTTCTGGACGTAACACTAAAAGCCCACTGGAAGTTTCTAAATTGAATTATATTGCCTTGACAGGCGGCGGCGACAGCTGGCACAGTGTCAAATTTAGTTATAAGGTTGACTGCGGTAAGTTGAACTCCTTGGGGAGGACTTTGGAAATCACCATCCAAGGCGTGGTGCCGGTCATGCTCCTTCCTTTCCATGAGGACGAGAGCATCGATGAGCCAGTTCTGCGGAGGGAAGTGGATTTTGTGATTGAGAAAGGGGCGTCAGCTGTCTGCGCGCCTGGGTTTGCGACTGAATTCTACAAGCTTACTGATGAAGAACGCCGGCGTGTAATTCGCATCGTCAACGAACAAGCAGGTGGGCGAGTCCCGGTGTTTGCGAGCACAGGATGCGGCTCGGCCCGCGCGACGATTGAGTTATCACGATACGCCGAATCTGTGGGCGCAAACGGGCTGATGGTGGTGGCACCGAAATGGGTTCCTCTGGGCAGCCGGGAGCAAGCGGTATTTTTTGAAGCCGTGTGTCGAAATGTAGGCCTTCCGGTGATGGTGCAGGACGCGGACTTTACCGGAGGAGGACTGTCGACTTCTTTGATCGTCGAACTGGCGGCTCGATGCGAGCTGCTGAAATTCGTGAAGCTCGAAAATGTTCTCGCCGGAACAAAATGTTCGGAAATCATGCGACTATCGCACGGACGAGTAAAGGTGTTCTACGGACTGGCGGGTGTTGCGCTGCTAGACGGATTGGCACACGGGATCAGCGGAGTGATGCCGGGTCCGAGTTTTGTCGAAGCTTATGCCCGAATCTTCGAACTCTACTATAGCGAGCGCATCGCCAAGGCGCAGCAGTTATTCTACCGCATGCTCCCTTACCTGACCTTTGCCATGCAACACATTGAGTTAGTGATCCAGATGGACAAGCGAACATTGGTGCGCCGTGGTGTGTTTAACTCCGATCGGCTGCGTGAGCCGACTCTGCACCTGGACCGGGAATACGAGAAGCAGGTGGATGAGCTGATTGCCGTGATGTTGGCGATCTGCGATGAAATCAATTTTGGTGCGGAAGGGTAATAGCCTAAGCCAACTGGTCGGCTTAGGTTCCAAAAAATCTTACAACGACAATTGACACATGCCTGAGCAGACCATTTGAGTTTAAATAGATCGCGGCCGTAATCACCGGCGGTGATCAACACTGTCAATAAGCGGCCTCCCGAACGGACTCGATAACAAGTTCGAGTGGTTGCATGCCGCTGACAACCCTAGAAGTTTATGAACGCTGATTCCGGCAGTTCGCGATATTCCCGAACCAAAATGCTTGAGTCTGGTTCGATCCCATATGGAACGCATGTGGGAGCCGAATTTGAAAGAGCATCCTCTGTGTCGTTATTTAGCAAATGCTCGAAAATTTCGCGAACTGTCAAAACAAGTGTTACTCCGGAGGGAACGTCATTACCTTGTATAATTCACGTATGAACTAATTGGGGGGGGCAGCCCCCTCGAGATAGCATCAGAAAGCCGGAAATGTTGGCCAAGGAGTCAATGAACGCTGTTTTCAACATATCAGATAAAGAACGTGAGATCTTGGGACTCATTCACGCTAGAGTGGCATTGTCTCGCGCTGAACTCGTTGACCTGACTGGACTGAGCCCTGGGCTGATTTCCGCCATCGTGCGCAAACTTATCACCAAGGGGATCGTAGTTGAATCCGGTCTGCAGCCGAGCAAATTGGGACGGCGGCGTGTAGCGCTCCAATTGTCCTCCGGTACCGTGTATACCATCGGACTTGAGATCGGCACTTACTATTTGCGAGTAGTGATGGTTGACTTAGCTGGCAATATCTGGCATAAGGCGGAAACCCACACCAAATTATCGCAGGGATTGTCCCAAGTGTTGGAGCGATGTTTCCAACTCATCGACCATGCCGTAGCGACTTCCGGTATAAACAAGGGTGATCTGGCGGGTATCGGGATTGCCCATTCGGGTATTGTGGATAGCAATCGGGGCCTTGTTCTTTCATTCCCGCGTCCGGGACAGATATCAGAGTGGAAAAATGTTCCCTTGCGGGAAATCGTAGAGAAGCGCTACCAAGTGCCTTGCCTCGTAGAAGACAGTGTTCGCATGGCTGCTCTGGCAGAAAGGGAAATAGGCGCGGCAACTGAACTGTCGGATTTTGTTTACGTCCGTATCGGGATGGGAATCGGAGCCTGCATTTTCATCGATGGCAAGCCTTACCGTGGTGCGGGCGGCAATGCCGGTGAATTTGGTCACATGACCGTCGACGAGACCTGTCCGCTCTGTTTTTGTGGAAACAATGGTTG
>JAATFH010000039.1 GCA_015655315.1 Terriglobales bacterium | reverse complement strand
TGCGGCAGATGTAACACTGACGATCGCTCCTTTGGATCTGGAGATCGCTCCCGGCAAAACGATTCGCACCGTCGCCTATAACGGGTCGGTTCCCGGTCCGCTGATTCGCTGGCCGGAAGGCAAACCTATCACCATCGATGTGCTGAACAAGACCGATGTATCGGAGATCGTGCACTGGCACGGTCTCTGGATTCCGTCTGATATGGACGGCTCCATGGAAGAAGGCTCGCCGATGATTCCGCCGCAGGATCGGCAGCGATACACTTTTACGCCGCGCCCATCCGGCTTTCGCTGGTACCACACGCACACGTATGCAGGACACAACCTGAAGCGAGCCGCATACACCGGGCAATTCGGCTGTTTCTACATCGATCCGAAAAACAATGCGGGCAACTACGATCAGGAAATTTTCCTGACACTGCATGACTGGAATGCTTATATGGGTGGTGGTGGCGACGCTTCAATGGACGTGAGCTACGAGTCCGCTACGATCAATGGCAAAATGCTCGGTGCTGGCGAGCCCATTCGCGTGAAGGAAGGCCAGCGCATCCTCGTTCACATACTGAACGCGAGCGCAACGTTGACGCACTGGCTGGGCTGTTCTGCTCATGAACTGCAAGTGATCGCGATGGACGGGAATCCTATACCTGTTCAGAAAAAAGTTCAGGCGGTGCGACTTGCTCCAGCGGAGCGCATCGATGTGATGATCGAAATGAAACAGCCCGGCGTCTGGGTATTGGGTGAGACCCGCGACGATCTTCGCAAAGCGGGCATGGGCATTGTCATTGAATATGCGAATCGACAAGGCGAGCCGCGATGGCTCTCTCCGCCGGAAACGCAGTGGGATTACGCGCAGTTTGCGCATCTGCAAAAAGCAGCCGAGCCGGATGTGCGCATTCCGCTTGTCTTCCGTTCGAAATTTACCGGGCACGGAGACTTCGATCACTGGATGATTAACGGAAAGTCTTTTCCCAAAACCGACACCATTGCACTCCAACAGGGCAAGCGCTATCGAATGGTGATGCGCAACGAAAGCACGGACGATCATCCGATACATCTGCATCGTCATACATTCGAAGTCACAAACCTCGATGGTGCCGTTCTCAGTGGTCTCATGAAAGATGTGTTGGTCGTCAAGGCGAAGAGCACAGCCGAGGTAGACTTCGTCGCCGCGAATCCTGGCATGACCCTTTTCCACTGTCATCAGCAAAGTCACATGGATTTCGGCTTCATGATGCTTTTCCGCTACGCTTAGAGCGTGAGCACAAACATCATTCAAATCGGAAATCAGGAACGCGTCTTCGTTCTCACCGGTGCAGGAATCAGCGCCGAGAGCGGTCTTCCTACGTTTCGTGACAGCGATGGTCTATGGAGCGGCCATCGCGTGGAGGATGTGGCGACTCCGGAGGCATGGGAAGCAAATCCTGAACTGGTGTGGCAGTTTTATTCCATGCGCCGGCGCGACGCGGAGCGGTGTGAGCCAAACCCGGCCCATCACGCTTTGGCTGCTCTCGAATCGCAGATCGGAGAGAGGTTCTTTCTCTGCACGCAAAATGTTGACGATCTTCACGAACGCGCGGGATCGCATAATCTGGTTCACATGCATGGAGAGCTATTCTCCTCGCGCTGCGAAGCGAACTGCGGCGAGCCGGTATTCTCGGATAGAAATCTCTATGAATCCGCAGCGCAAATTCCGGCGTGCATTTGTGGCGCGCAGGTTCGCCCGCATATTGTCTGGTTTGGTGAATGCCCGCTGGAGATGGACCGCATCATGCGGGAAATCGACCGCTGCAGTGTGATGATCGTTGTCGGTACGTCGGGAAATGTTCACCCGGCGGCAAGCTTCGTGCACTGGGCCAGACAACGCAATCTACCCGCCACGCCCAGGGTCCGAACTTATTATGTGGGACCGGAACCTCCGCTGAATGCAGGGGCATTTACGGAAGTCATACTTGGCAAAGCAGGCGAAGTGCTGCCGAATCTATTTTCCGTCGAGCCCTAGGCGGTATCGACATATAAGCGCAAGCGAAAGTATTTATTTCAACAAAGAGTTGTCATCCTGAGCCGAGGCGAAGGATCTGTTTTTCTTTTCGGTGAGCGAAAATGTGGGGGGAGCCAGGAAAAAGCAGATCCTTCGACTGCGTATGACGCAAAAAACGCGTCATACTCCGCTCAGGATGACAACCAAGGTGTTCTATATGTCGATACAGCCTAGCGCTTGAGCGTTTGCCAAAGCCATACGCCTGCGGGTAGCTTATAGAGTTTTGACGCTATAGTTATGGGAGACACGATGACAGCCTCCAGGCTCGACTATCAGTCAGGATTCGCCAACGAGTTCGCCACCGAAGCGGTTGCGGGCGGACTCCCGGAAGGGCAGAACGCGCCGCAAAAACACGCGCTCGGCCTTTACACAGAGCAGTTCAGCGGAACATCGTTCACCTCGCCACGTCACACCAACCGCCGCACCTGGACGTACCGCATCAAGCCGTCGGTAACGCACAAGCCATACGAAGAGTATCCTGCGCGCCTCATTCGCAGCGGCCCATTTACCGAGGTTCCGACGCCTCCCAATCAGCTTCGCTGGGACCCATTGCCTATCCCGCCTGAACCAACGGATTTTGTCGACGGCATTATCACGCTCGGAGGCAATGGCGATCCTGCGATGCAAGCGGGATTAGGTATTCACATCTATGCCGTCACCAAATCGATGGAGGATCGCTTCTTCTACAACGCCGATGGCGAATTACTGCTCGTTCCTCAGCAGGGCTCACTGCGCATCCATACTGAATTGGGGATTCTCGGCGTCGCTCCCGGAGAAATCTGCGTTCTACCGCGCGGATTGAAATTCCGCGTCGTCCTCGAAGAAGCCTCGGCGCGCGGCTACATCTGCGAAAACTACAGCCAGCCGTTCCGGCTGCCCGAACTTGGCCCCATCGGAGCCAACGGATTAGCCAACGCGCGCGATTTCCTCTATCCCGTCGCTGCCTATGAAGACCGCGAAGGCAGCTTCCAGATCGTGAGCAAGTTTCTCGGCAATCTCTGGGTTGCCGAGATCGATCACTCGCCGCTCGATGTTGTGGCGTGGCACGGCAACTATGCGCCTTACAAATATGATCTGAAAAACTTCAACTGCATCAATACCGTTTCCTTCGATCACCCGGATCCGTCCATTTATACAGTACTTACCGCGCCTTCCACGATTCCCGGAACCGCGAATGTAGACTTCGCCATCTTCCCGCCACGCTGGATGGTGGCCGAGCATACCTTCCGTCCACCGTGGTTTCATCGCAACATGATGAACGAGTTCATGGGTCTTATCTTCGGTCAATACGACGCAAAGGCGGAGGGCTTTGTCCCCGGCGGCGCGAGCCTGCATAACTGCATGGCAGGACACGGCCCGGATGCCGAAACCTTCGAGCGCGCTTCCGCAGCGGAACTCAAGCCGCAATATCTCGGCAATACGCTGGCATTTATGTTCGAAACGCAGCTCGCCGTGCGCCCCACTAAATTCGCGCTGGAAACAAAAATCCTGCAACATGAGTACTACGAGTGCTGGCAGGGATTGAAGAAACACTTTCAGTCCGGCGATAAAACAAGCTGAGGAATGAAAGAATGACAGCAGCGCGCGCTCTGTTCGGCGGATTGATCGATTACGCCGGCCTCTTCCCGCCAGCGTCTCTCGATATGCAGACGGCGGTTCGAAATTACTCCACCTATCAGGCGAGCGATGACGCATGGATGCTCGGCCGTTTTGTCGTTCCCGCGCAGAGATTGCCCGAATTCTTTGCAGCTTTTATTGAAGCCTGCTGCAGCGAACTGGGTTCTCCGTGGCTTTTAAGTGTATTGAGCACGGACGACGCTGACGAGGATGAAAATCTGGTGACATCGTTCAGCGAAGGTGCGGCGTATCTCGATGCTATCGAATTCAAAGCCACGGACCTTGCCCAGGTCGAGAGGCATTTGAAGCTCGTACCGTCCGGCATGGCAGCTTACGTGGAATTTCCACCACAGCAGAGCAGTCAGTTTCTGCCTGTCCTGAAAAAATACGATGCGAGAGCGAAGATCCGCACCGGAGGTATCACCGCCGCCGCGATTCCCAGCGTGCAGGATCTTGCTGGCTTTCTCATTGCCTGTGCGGATGCGAAAGTACCATTTAAGGCGACGGCGGGTCTGCATCATCCAAGGCGTTCCACGCAGAAGCTTACGTATGAAGAGAGCAGCGCAACTGCTCTTATGCATGGCTTCATCAATGTATTTGTAGCAGCATCGATTGCATATCAGGGAGCGACGGAAGAGGAAGTCATCGACCTGCTGAATGAGCAATCTCCCACTGCCTTTCAGTGGGAGAAAGATACTCTGCAATGGAAAAATCATCGTCTATCGACGAAACAGATCGAAACTGCCCGCGAGAATTTCGCAATTGGATTCGGTTCCTGTTCCTTTACTGAGCCGGTCGACGAACTGAGAGCATTGGGGTGGTTTTGAGAATGGAAACCAGCTGGGTGGAATCTGCGAACGACAGCAAGACAGATTTCCCCCTGCTGAACCTGCCCTTCGGAGTTTTCTCCACCTCCAGCCTTAACCAGCGCATCGGCGTCGCTATTGGAGACAGTGTGCTCGATGTTCGCGCTTGTGCGGAGCACGGTTTGCTGCGCACTCTAGATCCTGCGGTCCAGCACGCATGCGCCGGATTAACGCTCAATCGTTTCATGTCGCAGGGCCGGCGAGCTTTGTCATCGGTGCGCACGCGGCTCATGGAAATCCTCCGTGTTGATGCCGCGCCAGAACTACGCATCAAGACTGAACGTCTGCTGCATCGCATGTCTGAAGTTACGATGCAACTGCCTGCCGCGATTGGCGGCTATACCGACTTCTACGCATCGATCTATCACGCGACGAACGTCGGCAAACTGTTCCGTCCGGATAATCCGCTGCTTCCGAATTACAAGTATGTGCCCATCGGCTATCACGGCCGTGTTTCATCCATAGTCATCAGCGGAACGGGAATCAAACGGCCCAGTGGTCAGGCGAAAGCAGCGGACGCTGTTTCTCCCGTCTTTGGTCCCAGCCGGCTGCTCGATTACGAGCTGGAAATAGGCTTCCTAGTCGGAGAAGGGAATGTCCTCGGTGAAGCCATACCCATCAGCAAAGCCGAAGATCATATCTTCGGCCTCTGCCTGCTGAACGATTGGTCCGCGCGTGATATCCAGGCGTGGGAGTATCAGCCGCTTGGACCATTTCTCGCGAAGAATTTTGCCACCACGATTTCACCGTGGGTGGTGACGATGGATGCTTTGGAGCCATTTCGCGCAACTGCTTTCGAGCGGCAGGCAGGCGACCCGCAGCCGCTGCCTTATCTCAATTCCGAGCCCAATCGCCAGCGAGGCGGCATCGATCTTACTTTGGAGGTCTGGCTTTCTTCGCAGCGCATGCGTGAAATGAAACAGCCGCCTGCACGCCTCAGCAAGGGGAACGCACAGGATTTGTACTGGACACTGGCACAAATGCTCACGCATCACGCAAGCAATGGCTGCAACCTGCAGCCGGGCGACCTGCTGGCCTCCGGTACGGTCTCAGGGCCTCTGAAGGAATCGGCCGGCTGCCTGCTGGAAATGACGCAGCGCGGAGCCGAGCCGGTTCAGCTTCCATCGGGTGAACTACGGAAGTTTCTCGAAGATGGAGACGAGGTGTTTTTTCGCGGCTATTGCGAGCGGGAAGGTCATCCGCGCATCGGCTTTGGTGAATGCCGGGGCATCGTCCTTTCCGCTTCCTGAAGGCTATCGATTCAGAATCTCGACGACGTTCCGCACAGCTGTCTCCGGCGTCACAAAGCGAATGTACTCGCGTCCATCCACTCCGCCCATAGGGATTTCCGCCTTGCGGAACTGCATGCCGCTCGGTACCTCTTCTTCGAGCGCGATATGCACCTCGCTTGCGTCCGTAGACTCGAGAATTGACAGTACATTCTCCGGGTTAATCCCGCTGCCGGGCATGACAGCGATGCGGCCCTTCGCGGCTCCAATCATCTTTGCTACTACAGCTGCGCCATCAACGACCGAAGGCTCTCCTCCGGACGTAAGCACACGTGTGACGCCTGCTGAAATCACGTCTTCGAGTGCCTCCAGCAGATCGCGCGATACGTCGATGGCCCGATGGAACGTGACTGGCAGAGGGCGCGCCTGTTCGACAAGCTGGCGTGTGCGTTCGACATCGACGGTGCCATCGGCCCGCAGCAGGCCGAGCACGATGCCATCCGCGCCAAGCTCTTTTGCGATGCGAATGTCATGCTGCATCGACTCAAATTCCGTGTCGGTATAGAGGAAGTCTCCGCCTCGCGGTCGAATCATCACGTTGATAGCGATTTTTGCATTTTCCCGCGCTGCACGGATTGTTCCGGCGCTGGGAGTCGTACCGCCTTCCAGCAGATTGGCGCAGAGCTCGACGCGCTGTGCGCCTCCACGATCGGCAGCGATCACCGAGTCAACAGATTCGAGACAAATTTCGAGGGTAATGTTTTTTGGCATGGAGAGTGACAGCTCGTTTCCGGTGTTCTTATTTGGATTGTGCGAACGTTACGTAGTCGCGTCCGAAGTACAGACGGTAATGGTCGCCGTCGGCATTCAACTGCAGAGGGCTGGGACGCTTCAGGTCGGCATCGTGAACGATGGGAACGGTGAACAAATCGTGGGCTCCGATATCCATCGCAATGAAATGGTCTTTTACGATTCCGACACCGTAAGCTCCGGGCTTCAAGGCATTCCCGTTGAAATCGAGTGGAACCTCGGTGATGAAATAGGCCTGATACTTCTGTTGAATGCCGCTCGAATATCCGGAGTTGTCGACCAGAGCGACGAGCACGAACATGTCATCCGCAAAATGGATGCCACCCGAATTGCGCGTCTGCACCGTTGCCGATTGCCCGCGAAAGAAGACTGCGTCGGGCAACAGCTTGGCTGCTTCCGAAGCATGCAGAACAGTCGGTGGCGTCGATTGTGCGAAGCCGATGACGGAAGTGAAAAGGATCAAGGCGGTCCAGAGAGTTGCGAGCGCCATACTGTGGTGCCGAGCTTTCATTTTTACATTCTGAGACATAAAGGTCAGACAGAGTATAACCCCTGCCATATGTGCCGTCGTCTTTGCTTCCTCAGCGTCTTCGCGCGATCCGTTTTGGATTTGGCGGGCATGTCGATTCGCGGATGATCAGTTCCGGAACAATGGCGATGTGCTCGGGATAGTCGGATCTGCCTTGAATACGATGAAGCAGGATGCGCGCCGCGTGGATTCCCATGCTGTGCAGCGGCTGCCGAATCGTGGTCAGGCTGGGGTTGTGATACGCCGCTCCCTGAATATCGTCGAAGCCGACAATCGACACATCTTCCGGTACACGCAGTCCGTGATCCCGAAAGGCGCGGATGGCTCCAATCGCCGCGACATCGTTGAATGAGACCAGCGCGGTAAATGGCTTGTTCTGCGAAAGCAGTTGCTGCACCACCGGGTAGCCAAGTTCCGGCGACGAAACATTCACTTCCAGTCGCACCGTCAACTCCGGATTCACCTCCAGGCCAAGCTTCTTTGCCACGGCCATAAAGCTTTTCCAGCGGTCTTCAGAATCCGAACTGAAGGTCTGCCCGCGCATGAAGGCAATCTGCCGATGCCCAAGCTGGTACAGGTGATTCAAGGCAAGCTCTGCAGCCCGCTTATGATCGAGTGTGATGCTGGTCACTCCCTCAATTTCCTTGTGCCCGGCAACCGCGACTACGGGCAGAGGAAGGCTGTGCTGGAGAGCCGTGTCGATAGCAATGAAGCCTTCGACGGAGCGATCCATCAGCAGCCGCGGATATTCTTCAATCAGATCGGCTTTGCGCCGGTGACTGGCCGTCAGATAAAAGTAGCCCTCTTCGAGCAGAACTTCTTCAATGCCGTCCATCACCAGCACCGAATAGCCGTCGCTCAATTCGGGCACCAGCACGCCGATGGAAAAAGACTGCTTTCTTCGCAGCGACCGCGCGTAAAAGCTGGGCCTGTAGTCGAATTTTTTTGCGGCCGCCAGCACGCGGTCGCGTGTCTCCTGCGGGATGGACCGCACGCCCGGCGCGTTATTCAGGACTAGTGAGATGGTGGCTGGAGAAAGATCGAGATAGTCTCCCAGCACTTTCAGACTGATGGGTCGCCCTGGAAGAAATTCACTCTTCTTCGGCTCCCTGGCCGAAGACTTGCGTTTAGGCATACAAGTCTTTGTAGATGCTGCGAACGAAATGTTCAATAGAAATCAGGCAGGGAGCGGGGAGGCTGACCTTCTGGGAAGCGCAGCATTCGATGTTATTGGACTACCGCCAGATCGTCACTCGCATGCCAGATGCCGTTGCCGCCCTTGTCTTTTGCCGCGTACAACGCCTTATCGCAATGCCTCAGGAGTTGTTCCCAGTTGAACGGAGAGTGGTACAGATGCGCTATACCGAAGCTGGCGCGCACATCGATTTGCGCATCCTCATACACCACGCGAAGCTCTGCGACGGCTGCACGGAGCCGCTCGGCGATCTCCGCAGCAGACTCAATGTTCGTCTCCGGAAGCAGAACTACAAATTCGTCGCCGCCAAGCCGTGCCAGCAGATCATGTCCTCGCACGTGCCGCTGCAGGCAGCGAGAGACGGCAATCAGCGTGGCATCGCCTGAGTGGTGTCCAAACGAGTCATTGATCTGTTTGAACTCATCGAGATCGATCAAAATCGCACAGAGCGGCCGATCCCGTCGACGGCACATTGCGATCTGTTGTTCCGCCGCGATCTGTACCCCACGCCGGTTCATCAGCCCTGTCAGCGAGTCGGTCGAGGCCTGCAACTGCAGATCCTGCCGCAACACCGCCGCCGTCATCCACACAAATGCGACGGTTACGCCGCCCTGCAATACGGAATTGTTCAGCACGGTCCAGGCCAGAAACGGCCCAGAGCGCAGATAGTCTGCCGGCGCGCCGTGGAGTATGACTCCCACCAGCCTTACAGCATGGCTCAGGCTGATCAGGGCGATGACAACGCCCATCAATCCTCCGGAAACGCGTAAAGCCCCGGACGCATGGCGGAAAACAAAATATGCGATCAATGCCAGTTGCATGCTGAGCACGAGGCTGTAGACGATCAGCCTGTTTTTGGTGTCCGGATGCGATATTCCGAATTTCACCAGGCCGATGGAAGCAACACCGACCAGGGCAGCCTGCAGTTGCCAGCTCGCCAGGCCCCGTCCGCGTTCTTCTCCGAAGAACTCAGTGAGAGAAAGATTGAGAAAAAGATAGGCGACAGGAAAAAATAAATCACCGAGAACGATCGAAACGGGGTCCGGTATCTGGCCGCGCAATGCGATCAGGAGCGCTCCGGTAAAAGCGCAGAGATTGTAAATCGGGAAGCGGTACACACCCCTGGTTCCGCGGTGCAGCCACGAATTAACAAAGGTCAAAACTGTGTAAAGGCCCAATGCAACCGTGTGTTCTATGTGCAACGTGTGCAAGTCCATGCAGTGTTCTCATCAATGATCTAAGGAACAATCTTCTGGGCCGTGTTGTCTGAAAACTGGAACTGAGAAGAACGGCTGCGTGGGTGACAGCAATTTCCCGATCGTCGAGGGATTCCGACCGGAATCACGTCCTCAGCATTTGCCTGTCAGGCAATGAATATCACGAAATAGCCTGAAGTGTGCAAAAACTCTGCCGGCATCGCCGCGATTTTGGCGTTTACCGCATCCTCCGGCGTCTCCTTTCGAGATATGGAAGTTTGAGAAACTACGCTGTTTCCCGCACTGATCGGAGCGCCGGATACAATCGCCGATACACCTTGTATCCAGTGGCATAATTCTGCTCCGCTGCCGGATCGGGTTCAATCTGTTCGGCTACGCGAATTGCTGAAGCACACGCAGCGTCCGTATCAGGCCACGCACCGGCACCCACTCCAGCCAGCAGGGCTGCGCCGAAAGCCGCGCCCTCTTCGGCTTCGAGAATATCGGCGGAATAGCCATAAATGCCGGCTTGAATCGTTCGCCACAAGGGGCCGCGCGCGCCGCCTCCGCCGAGGCGCACGCCGTGCACCGGAATCCCAAGCTCCGCAAAGAGCGTAAAAGTATCCTTCAGGGAATACGCCACGCCCTCCAGCACGGCGCGTACCAGGTGTCCACGCGTATGCGAGGCTGTGATGCCGTAGAAGGCGGCAGTCGCCTGCGAATCGAGATGCGGCGTGCGCTCGCCCAGCAGATACGGGAGCCAGATGAGACCGTCGCTGCCGGGCGAAACCTGCGCGGCCTCTGCCGTCAACGTGTCGTAATTCGCACCCGGCGCGATGATATCGCGCAACCAGCGCAGCGACAGGCCCGCAGCCTGGGTTACGCCCATCACATGCCATCGTCCCGGAACAGCGTGGCAGAAGGTATGCAACCGCCCCAACGGGTCTTTTGTCGGCGCCGCAGTTGCCGCGAAGACCACGCCCGAGGTGCCGATTGTCGCCGACACGGAGCCGGGCTGCAGAATTCCCATGCCCACCGCGCCTGCTCCCTGATCGCCTGCTCCGGCGACGACAGGCGTTCCGGCAACGAGTCCGGTAGGCGCAGCCGCTTCCGTCGAGATGTGAGCGCAGACTTCAGGCGATTCGAAAAGCTGCGGCAGCCAGGACTCGTCGATTCCCGCAATCCGAGCTACTTCCGAAGACCAGCGCCGATGCGTCACGTCGAGCAGGAGCGTACCCGAAGCTTCCTGCACATCCATGGAATACGTTCCTGTCAGGCGAAAGCGGACGTAATCCTTCGGGCAGAGAACGTGGGCGATACGGGCGAAGATCTCCGGCTCGTGGTCGCGCACCCAGAGCAATTTCGTGAGAGTGAAATTCGGGAGCGCCGGATTGCAGGTCAACTCGATGAGCCGCGCGCGCCCGATCCGTTCATGCAGCCAGTCGCATTGCGCATCGGTACGTTGATCGCACCAGATCAACGAAGGACGCAGCACAGCGCCTTCGGCGTCGAGCATGACCGCGCCATGCATCTGCCCGGTAAGTCCGATGGCTCCAATTTTCGAAGCCGCCACGCCGCTCGTGGCAAGCACTTCGCGAATCGCTTCCTGCGCGGCGCGCCACCAGTCTTCGGGGTCCTGCTCCGCCCAGCCGGGATGCGGACTGCGAAAGGGAGCGTGCTCGCTGGCCGCCGATGCTATGACCTTCCCATGCTCGTCGATCAGCACTGCGCGCGTGCCGCCGGTACCCACGTCCATTCCGAGAAAATTCAATGAAATGCCCTAACTAAAGCGAATTAGTCAACGACATTCACTCTATCATCTGGAACCCAGAGCTTTCAGCTTCCTGGGACGTATCGACATACAGAAGACACTTATTTTCAGCAAAGAGTTGTCATCCTGACCCTGAGGAACGAAGGGAAGGATCTGTTTTTTCGATCAGCGAAAATGTGGGCGAACAAAAAAACAGATCCTTCGACTACGTACGGCGCTAAAAACGCGCCCTACTCGCTCAGGATGACAACCAGGGGTCGATACCGCCTGAGACGCGTTTTCCATGTCACGATGAAAGCTATTCGCTTCGCAGAGCCTTCAATGGATCGACGCTGGCTGCCTTCTGTGCCGGGATCAGGCTCGCTATCACGGCAACGAATGCGACTCCAACGACAGCCAGTGCGTAACTCAGGGCATCATAGGGTTTTACTCCGTAGAGAGCAGAGGTCAATTCCTTGCTTACCATCGTCGCCAATGGAACCCCGATGGCAATGCCGATCAAAGTCATACGGAGGCTGTCGCGCAGAACCATCCACACCACCTGTCCGCGTTTCGCGCCGACAGCCATGCGCACGCCGATTTCCATGGTGCGATTGCCCACGCGATAGGCCAGTGTTCCATAAAGTCCCGTAGCCACCAGGATCACGGCGAGCAATCCGAAGAATCCAGCCAGACGGGCAAAGAGCAGTTGCCGCGAGATGCTTTGCTCATACTGCGCGCGCTGGGTCATCGGCTGCATGAGCGGCAGGTTGGGATCGATCTGCTGCACTACCTTGCGGACAGCGGGAAGGATCGCCAGCGGGTCGCCGTGAACGCGCATCTCAAAGTGCATTTCGCCGATGGATCTTCCCTGTGTGTATACGGTCCACAGCATCGGAATCGGCTCTTCTTCGATACTCCGGTATTTGTGGTTCTTCACCACGCCAACAATCACTGCGCTGTCTTTGGGATCGTCCCCGGTCAAGTGATGTCCGAGAGGAGCCTGGTTCGGGAGAAAGCGCTGCGCAAACAGTTCATTGATGACGACAGCCCTGGGAGCAGCGGCTGTATCCGCGTCGGTAAATTCGCGGCCTGCCATCACCGGCACATCGAGGGTGTGGAAGAAGTCGGGACCAATCGTGTTACTCCGCACCATGCTGTTTTCGCCGTCGGAATTGGGCGCTTTCTTCCCATCGATTTTGCTTACAGAGTTGTTGTTCGACCACCCGGAGCCGATCCGTTCTCCCATCACTGCGACCGATGTAACGCCCGGCAAGACACGCAGTTTCGTCGTCAGGTTCTGATAAAAAGCCACGCCCTCGTCAAAGGAATGAACGTTCTGCGGATTCACGCCGAAGACAATCAGTCCGTCGGTTTGCATGCCCAGCGGAATGTTTTCCAGATTGCGCAGCGTGCGGACGAGAAGTCCTCCACCAACCAGCAGGACCAGGCACAGCGCCATCTGCAGCGTCACGATGAGCTTGCCTGTGCGGGTCTTCCCGGCATCCATACTGCCGGTCGCGGCTGAAGTTTTGAGTACAAGTCCCGGACCGCCTGAGAGTGCTACGCGCAAGGGCGCCAATCCAAAGACAAGCGCCGCGCTGAGCAAAATGCCCAGCGTAAACAGCATCACTGTGTGATCCGGCGCCAGACTTGCCTCGATCTGCGACCAGACGGCGAGCGAGCGCGTCGCTGCGGCGGCGAAGAGCCACGCCAGCCCGCCTCCCAGCGCGACCAGCAGCAGGCTTTCTGTCAGTAGTTGCCGGAACAGCTCCTTGCGGCCCGCTCCCAGGGCAAGACGTAGTGAGAACTCCCGCTGCCGCGTTGTATTGCGTGCCATCAGCAGCATCACAATGTTGCTCAGCGCGATCAACAGCACCAGACCCACCATTGCCATCAGCATCTTGAGCGGTTTGCCGTAATCCCCGTCATAGCCGATAAAGTTTTTAGCATCCTGAAAGCTCAGGACCGGAGGTTTCTCGCCCGCTTCCGGATTGCCGATGCCGATATACGCTGCCCTTTGAAAGACAGGCTGTAACCGAGCAATCGCCTGTTCCTTGGTAACGCCCGGAGCCAGTCGCCCCAACATGCGCAGGAACCACCAGTTAGGCCGTTGCAGATAGGTCTTGCCCTCTTGCGCCGGATCGCTCCAGGCATTCAGTTCGGGGCGGCTCTGTAAAGGAATCCAGAAATCAGTGGAGTTTCCCGCTTCGACGCCTTCAAATCCCTCAGCCGCAATACCGACAATGGTCAGGGGAACGCCTTTCACATAGAGCGTCTTCCCCAGCACGTCGGGATTGCGTGAGAAGCGCTGCGTCCAGTAGTTGTAGCTGATCACGGCCACGGGAGTGTGCTGTGCCTCATCCTGCGCGGTAAAACCACGTCCACGCGCCAGGCGCACGCCCAGCCCGGAGAAGAAGTTGCCGCTGACCATGTCGCCTTCCGCTTCTTCCGGTACCGAGCCAAATCGGACAGCAACTTTGCTGCCGCCGGAGCTGACCGGTACATAAGCAATGACGTCCGCCAGCGCGCTATGCTGCTGCCGCAGCGTGTCGTACACCGGGTAGGAAAACGAGGTGGTCCAGTCACCCGTATTATTTCCACGATGCGGCGCGCCGGAAGTGTTCAGATACACCACGCGCTCCGGATCGGCGACGGGCAAAGACTTCAGCAGGACGGCATTCATCACGCTGAAGACAGCCGTGTTCGCGCCTATACCCAAAGCCAGCGTCAGCACACACACCACTGCGAACCCAGGGGCTTTTCTTAATTGGCGAAAGCCGTAGCGCAGATCACTTAAAAATGTAGACATCCACACACCTCATCAGGAAGGACTTGAATTGCGGTTCCTATTTCTTGTTCATACAACCTGATACTCCACCACGATGGGAGCAGCTTGGTGGCCAAATTTTGGAAGCTTTAACTCATTGAGGAAAAAAGACATGAGTGGCTGAAGGATTTTCGTTGTGTCCGGATTCGGATGGTGGCGTCCACTCCCGGACATCGATCCCCGGTTATTGCGCCTTTAATCCGAGAGCTTTTACGATCTCGGGATCGGGAACGGTTTTGCCGTCTTTCTTGATCACAACGCCGAAGTTCTCCTGATAATCCCACATGGCCCAGCCGATTTTGTGTTTTTCGAAGCCGGTTCGCATATCGTGCAGCCATTGCGCACGCATCGCTGGGTCCACGTAATCGCGCAGTACGCCGAACTCTCCGCAATAGACGGGTGCGTGATGCGAATCCGACCACTTCGGCAAATGCCAGGGTGGCCTCCACACGCTGTGCATCCCAGCGGTTCAGGCCGTATTGCTCCAACCAGAACTGGCCCGCCAGCGTTGGCTCCTGGTTGATATTGGGTTGAATCGCTTCGGGCGTGGAAGGGTAGGGAACTGCACGCAGGGGTAGAACCTGCGAACTCGTCCACGTGGCTCCCTGATGCGTAAAGGGAAAAGGCTCGTAATCGTGGAAGGTGTAGATGATGTTGGGCAGGGCAATCGGCTCCAGCATCATCAGATCTTCCAGCCCCGACCAGTGCGCTCCCGCCACGATGATGGTGTGGTTCGGCGCAGACTGGCGAATCTGCTCCGCGACAAAGCTTTCGATTCCCTGCCAGCGGTAGGGGTCGTCCTGCTCGGGCTCGTTCATGATCTGGAAGAAGACCAGCTCCGGATCGATCGAAGAGAAATGCTTCGCAAGCGCTCGCCACAGCCCGGCAAAATGTTCGACCCCATCGGTTCCACGCAGCAACTGCGCTTTGTAGCTACTCTCCGGGTGGATGTCGATGATGACCGCAAGATGCTGGTCGAGCATGGTTTTTACGACGCGATCCAACTCGGTCACGAACGGGGTTGTCCCCTCCGGATTCCGCAACCAAGGCAGCAACGGGTCTGCGTCGATGCTCAGGCGGATGTGATCGAACCCCAGTTGATGGATAAGCGCGATATCATCACTGGTTGTAAAACTGCGCAGCCGCTCCACGGAATAATTGCCGGGAGACTGTGCGAACCAGAGGCTCGTGTTAATGCCATGCTGCAGATGCTCCATTCTTTTGAAGGCGAGGGAATCGTCAGACAGCGCCGATACAGACGACGTGCAACACAGGATGGCAGATAACGATATCAACAATAGAAAGAGCGGTTTGCTCATTTGACCTGAGTCCTCACCTGTTATGCATTCCGAATCGAGGCGCCGCGAACGGTTTTGATTCGCGTTTCATGTTCCGCATGGCAGAATACAGGGAGTTTCTATGAGCATCAAGACGCTGAGCAGCCGTGAAGTCTACCGCAATCCCTGGCTTCGCCTTCGTGAGGATGAGATCGAGCGCAGCAATGGCGTTCGCGGCATCTATGGCGTCATCGATAAAGATGATTGCGCCGTCGTCATTCCGATCGAGGGCGACCGTATCTTCCTCGTCGAGCAATTCCGCTACACCATTCAGCAGCGCACTCTGGAACTGCCGCAAGGGGGATGGGAGACTGCGGATGTCGATCCCGAAGAACTGGCTCGCGGTGAACTGCGCGAAGAGACGGGCTTCGACGCTTCGTCGATGACGTATCTCGGCATGATGTACATTGCCTATGGTTTCGCCAACCAGAAACAGTATGTCTTTCTGGCTTCCGGTCTCACACACGTCGGCACGGACTTCGACGCGGAAGAGCATGACCTGACTCTCCATTCCTTTACCGTTGCCGAGTTCGAGCAGATGCTGCTCGATGGCACGATACGCGACAGTTGCACGCTGGCCGCCTGGGGACTCTATAAAGTGTGGAAAGAAGATCGAGAGAAGGCCGCTATCCAGAGTTCCTGAATCATCAGGCGAAGACCATCAGCGCCCGAAGAGAAAGTGAACGGCGGACGCGACATAGCCCGCGACATCCTGCGACCGCTGGCGACGCTTTCCCGTACTCGCTGCCAATTGCGGCGATTCGCCGGTATTGTCTGCGGCAACCGTTGTGCCTGGGCGCTGCACGTTCTCCATGGAAGGCGTAGACGCCACAACGGACCGGGATGAAAAAGGCTGCGATCCGTGGGCAACCGACCGAGGACAGAGCGATACCGTTCCCCCGCGTTCCAGGTTTACGTCCAGCCCTCTGTCCAGCGACTGAATGCGGGTGCCGCTGTAGAGCGTGAAGTCCGAGCCATGCATCCGCACGACCCCGCTGATAAACGCATCGACGAACGCATCCCGAGCTACGACCTCACCTACGGGCAGGCTGGCCTCGTTCCATGCGCCGGATGCGAAGGTTACGGCGAACATGACACCGAGCATCGAACCACTGAGCAGAGCATAGTAAGACCGTCTTCGGGGAAGCTGCGGGCCTCTGTTCTCACTTTCGGTCTGCGCCGCCTGCCGGGTCATCCGACTTGTGTTTCTTCGACGGCTTCTTTGCCGGAGTTGCTGTTTTCGAGCCACCGGTTTATTTCGCGTATCGTCCGATGAATCGCCGCCCACTCGGCATCGACCTTCTCCATCCTGCGATCGAGAAAATCGCGCGAGAGTTCGATCTGGCGCTCCCGATCCTTTCCGGGATGCCGTTCCAGGTGAGCCAGCACGCGTTTTTGCTGGTGTTGAAACCAGTCTTCCACTTCTTTACCCGTTTCTTCAATACGCTGCCAGCTGGCATTCAATGCAAACAATTGCTCGCGGAAAGTTGCCGGAGGAAGCATTTCTTTGTCTTGTGTCCTGGTTGGGAGGGCAGCCATCTGCGAGGTAAACGTTCGTTCGACCGGCAACTGATCCGCAAAAGGTTGAGCCGTCAACGGCTGGCCTGCACGCTCCTGAGAAATCAGTGATTGTGCGCCGATATTCAAAAAATCTCTATCTTCCATGATGACTGCCTCGTTCCTGGTCAGCTTTTTCGTTAGCGCGCTTTGTTCACGGAAAGTTCCCTCGAGCCACTCCGCCGGCTGGCTTACCGGCGGCTTCACCACGGCAAACGTATCCGCTATGTGGAATCTTTTCGTTTTTGCGACATGGTGATTTGCTTCGGCGGAAGTATCCTGCAAGCCAAGAACGCTTCGGGGAAAATCAGGGCTGGAAATCAAGCCTTCATCATCATCCTGGCTGGATTTAAGGTCTCGTCTTCGCCATCGCAACCAGAGAATGATCGGAACGGCAATGATGAGGCCGATTCCGAGCACATCTGCGAAGGTTCCCGAGCGTGCAAATTTTCTCGCCAATGCGCCGTTAGTTCCTAATCCATAAAGAATCGCACTGCCGCCGAGGAGGGAGATAAATCCCAGCATCCAGAGAGCATCGCGCCGGTTCCACTTCGATCCCTGCTGCCATTTCTCCGCTGCGACCCATAAAATGCTCGCCACTCCCAGCGTGCCGAATGCTGCCAGAAACAGCCATGTGTTATGCATCTGCATGCGCAACCCACTGCCAATGGAGAGGAGGTACAGAGAAAAGGGCTGATCCGCACCGGCCAGATCCGTGTCCCGGATAAGCGGAATGCCCCGAAAGTGGCAAAACAACAGGAACATCCCTGCACTTCCGGCCCACAGGGATGCGCAGCAGGCTCCTGCCGACACAATTCTCTTCATCATTCGAGCTATAGGCGGAATATACCCGTCCCTCTGTTTGTTCTGGATATGCCGCATCTTACCCAGTCCGCGGAAGGAGGGCAAGATTGCTAAGGTAAGCGGAGATGACCGCGCAAGGTAGCTAACGGTTTATGAATTCCGGTGACTAAAATCACTCGTAATGGTTACCACACAAGAGTTTGGGTGTAATCGAGTACCGCTCGATCGGAGAAGTCACATGCGCACGCCTTCGCCCCGCACCAGTTTCTGGATTGTGCTGGCTATGTTTGGGATGGTCGCCCTTCCGGCAGCGATCACGCTGCATACGGTGCACGCGTCCCAGCAAAATCCCACGCCTTACGGTTACACGGTAAGCCTGCTGCTTTTCATTCTTCCGAGCGTGGTGATCGCCTTCTGGTTTATTCCGCGTGAAGGCATTCAGGTCTCGAAAAAGGCTTTCTGGTGGACCATTGGCGTGCTCTTTCCTTTAGGCGCGGGGCTGGACTTTTTCTTTGCCCGGTACTTCTTCTACTTTCCGAATGTACAGGCGACGCTCGGCATCAAGGCTCCGGCGCTGGGCGGAGGCGTGCCGCTCGAAGAGTATGTTTTCTACTTCACGGGCTTCGTCCTGGTGCTCCTGCTTTATATCTGGCTGGATGAGTACTGGCTTGCCGCTTATAGCGTTCCGAACGACGATGAAGACCGGATTCACTTTTCCCGCTTGCTCCAGTTGCATCCGCAGTCGTTGATCCTTGCCATCTTCCTGATACTGGTTGCGATTCTCTACAAGAGAAACCATGGCGGCCCCGGCTTTCCCGGGTATTTCACCTTTCTCGTGCTCGGCGCCTTGTTGCCGTCTTCCATGTTCTTGCCCACAGCGCGGCCAGTCATCAACTGGCGAGCGGTCAGCCTGACCATGTTCATGACTGTGCTCATCAGCCTGCTCTGGGAAGTAACGCTGGCTGTTCCCTATGGATGGTGGAATTTCCGTGACGAGCAGATGGTGGGAATTCGCATTACCGCCTGGTCGCGCCTGCCGGTGGAAGAAGTATTTGTATGGTTGACGGTTACGTATGCCACGGTCATCGTCTATGAGATTCTCAAGCGCTGGCAGGCATCCGGCAGGAAACTGCGCCATGCCATGATGGGCCGCTAACCCGTCGGCAGGAGCAATCGCAGCAGCAGGAACAGTACGACTCCGGCGAAAAAAACCAGAGCCATGCGGATGCCCGGTTCGCGGTTGACTTCCGGAACCAGATCGGTGGCCGCCACGTAGATCGCTACTCCAGCCGAGAGCGGCAGGGCGGCCTCCACCCATGCAGGCAAAACGCTGATAATCAGCACGCCCAGCAGCGTCGCGGTCGCCAGCACCGAGGCGGCAAAGACGGCAACTTTGCGGCTGCGTCCCGAGGCCATCATCACCGACGCCACAGTAAAGCCTTCGGGCACCTTGTGGAGAAAGATGGCGATAAAAATCGCCCAGCCCAGCGCGTTGGAGAGCACGAAGCCGGAAGCGATGGCCACGCCGTCAAAAAACGCATGCACGGCAAGTCCCGTAAGGACCGAATAGCTGGTCCTCGCCGAGACGAACTCGTCGTGATGCGTCTCCTCGCCGAAGTGAAAGTGCGGCACGATCGTGTGTTCCAGCAGATGGACCGAGCAGTATCCCGCCAACACCAGCACAGGCGCCCATTTCGGCGAGAAGTGCAGGCTCTCCGGAAGCATTTCGAGAAAAATGACTGCCAGCATGAAGCCTGCGCCCAGCGCGACGGAATACCGCAGGTAGCGTTTCTCCCAGTTGGCGCGCACCAGTACGAGGCCGCCGAAGATATCGGCAACCGCAGCCACTGCACCGAGCGCGAGAGAAAGAAGCATTTGTATCAGCCGCTGTGACGAATGTGCATGACATCGCCGTCCTGTACCAGGTAGTCCTTGCCCTCAAGCCGCAGCGTGCCCTGCGAGCGGGCTGCCGCTTCCGATCCGGCGGCGAGCAACGTGTCCCAGTGAATCGTTTCAGCGCGGATGAAGTGCTTTTCGATATCGGAGTGAATGGCTCCTGCCGCTTCCTGCGCCCGCGAGTTCACCGGAACCGTCCAGGCGCGACACTCGTCTTCGCCGACGGTGAAGAAACTGATCAGCCCCAACAGCTCATAGCTCTTGCGAATCAGGCGGCGCAGACCGCTTTCGGTCAATCCGTAGGAGCCGAGGAATTCAGCAGCCTCTTCGTCATCCATCTCGGCAAGCTCAGCCTCGACCTTGCCGCAGAACGCGGTGGACCCGGCATTCGGACGAGTCGCCGCTTCTTCGATCTTGAATTTCGCTGCCGCCACCTCAAGGTCTGCGCCGAGCGTTGTGCTCTCTGAAAGATTGAGCGCATACAGGATCGGCTTCTGCGAGAGAAACATGAAGCCGCGAATCAGCTTCTTCTCCTCGGCCGACATCTCCAGTTCGCGCAGCGGCTTCTCCTGCTCCAGCGCTTCCTTGGCCCGCAGCAGAAGCTCATTTTCTTTCTCGAGATCGGGCGTGCGCATTTTCTTCAGATCTTTCTGCAGACGCTCCAGCCGCTTCTCGATTTGCGTCAGGTCGGAGACCATCAGGTCGAACTCGACATTCTTGATATCGCGCAGGGGATCGATCTCTCCGACGTGCGGAATCGAATCGTCTTCGAAGGCGCGGAGCACGTGAATGAGCGCGTCCACATTGCGAAGGTTCGTAAGGAACGACGTCTCTTTCAGCGCTTCCTGCCCGATAGCCGCCACATCGGCGTACTCGACTGTTGCGTAGATGGTTTTCTTCGGGTTGTATAGAGCCGCCAGCTTCTCCAGACGGTCATCCGGTACTTTCGCAACGCCCAGGTGCGCCTCGCGCGAATAGCCGCGATCCTCGACCTTTGCCTTCGTCAAAATTCTGAACAGAGATGTCTTACCCACCTGCGGTAGGCCGATAATGCCAGTTTTCATGCTTGTCCTAGAGTCAATTCAGGGGTGATGTCAATTCTTCATCATACCTGTTGTCGCGATACTATAGGCGTCCTTGCAAAGCCCTGATGAATCGAAACATAGAACTGCCCGTGAAAATGCGGACCACTCCATCGGCCATTTCCTCTATCTAATGCAAATGTATCGGTTCGGATTCAGAAAGGAAGGAGCCGTCATGACAGACCAAGAACCGCAAGAGGATCGCAGTGACCAAAATATCAAAGAGGAAAAGCCGCAAATCGTGCAAAACAGGCCCTCGCACATGAACCAGGGAAACCGGGCTTTCCGGCCGGGACAGCAGCAGAGTCCATCTTCTGGTGATGATCGTGACGAGGAGCGCAAGAACGACTGAACGTGGATGAGGGAATAAGGCTCATCAACTCGCGAAAAGCCTTGTTCGGAAAATCAGCTCTCTCGCGCTACAAGAACAACCAGCACGAGTCCAGCAAGCAGCACGCCCTCTTCGACGCGCTCCGAGACAACATGCAGCTGGTTGAAGGCGACACGGTTCGGATCGTTCACCTCGACGGCGTCAATCGCGCCGCCTGCGGCAAGACGGTAGTTTTCCATCTTTGGAATAATCCAGAACTGCGAAAAAGCTGTGAGCACAAGCATTGCCAGTGCAAAAAATGCTGGCAATGCCACCTTCCGGGTGTAGGCGCGGACACGGCCTGCCACCAGCAGCAGGATGATGAGCAACGTGCCCGCAAACAATCCCTCATAATGCAGAATACGCAGGCATTTTCCTACGATCGTTCCGGCAGCATGCGTATCCGGCAGGGAAGAAAAAGCTGTACCTGCGACGACAGGAAAGAACATCACTCCGCCAAGCCAGAGCACGATCAACAACAGGATCAGGGCACGCAGCAAAGTCTTCATTTCTGACTTGGTGCTCCGTAAACGCTCGACCGCCCAATCAGGCGCTCGATCCGCTTCGGAATCGGCGGATGCGTGGCGAAGAGGCTGGCAAAATCTCGTCCGCTCAGCAAAGGTTGAACGATAAAAAGGTGAGCGTTCGAGGGAGAAGCCTGCATGGGGAGTCGCTTGGAATAGGCATCGAGCTTTTCCAGAGCGGTTGCCAGAGCGTATGGATTGCCAGTGATTTGCGCGCCTGTCGCATCGGCTTCGTACTCTCGTGAACGAGAGATCGCCAGCTGAATCAACGTCGCCGCGATCGGAGCCAGAATCAACATAAAGAGCGCGCCCAGACCGCCGCCGCCACGCTCGCGGTCGCGGCTGTCGCCGCCCCCGGTAAACATGGAAGCCCAGAAGCCCATGCGTGCCAGCAGCGTAATCGCACCGGCCAGAGTTGCAGCAATGGAGCTGGTAAGAATGTCGCGATTGCGCACGTGTCCCAGCTCATGGGCGAGGACGCCTTCTAGTTCATCGTCAGTCAAAAGATTCAAGATGCCCTGCGTGACCGCAACGGAGGCATGTTTAGGGTTGCGCCCCGTGGCAAATGCATTCGGCGAATCCGAAGGAATGACATAAATCTTCGGCATCGGTAGCCCGATCCGCTGCGTCATGCGCTCGACGACCTGATATACGCGGGGAAGCTCTTCGCGAGAGGCAGGCTGCGCCCGGTACATGGCAAGCGCCAGCTTGTCGGAAAAGAAATAGCTGAAAAAATTCATCCCTGCGGCGAAGACGAACGCCAGAATCATGCCGTTGCGCCCGCCATAGTGTTCACCGAGAAGCACCAGGCAGAGTGTCAAGGCAGTGAGAAGCAGTGCAGTCTTAAACGTGTTCATAAGCGCGGCCCTCCATGACGAATTGACCGCTGATTCTATTGTTTCATGGAAGGTCGGCAAGATATGAAAGCCGAAATGTGAATATGAAATTCTGTAGAGCGCTGTTTACTAGGAAATTAATATCAGAGCCCGTAAATTATTCATTTTAAAACAGTTTTAATTTGGCATTCAGACTGCATAAATCTTAGCAAGATTCATTTTCCTGGAGTGTAGTGTGCAAATGTTTAGAGAATCGAAGATCATCGGTCTTCGGACGAAATTCTTTCATGGAGTGAGACGCGGATCGCTGGGAATCGCGATTACGTTTGCGGCTGGAATGAACGGCCTCTTCTTACCCAGTCTGGCAATGGGTCAAGCAGTATCGGTAAACGGTGGATCGATCCAAGGGACGATCACGGACTCCTCGAATTCTGCGGTGAGCAACGCCACAGTCACAATCTCGAACCGTGAAACCGGATACTCAAAGATCCTACAGACTGATGCAGCGGGCTTTTACAGTATCGGTCCTTTAAATCCCGGTACATATCAAATTGCTGTCGATGCCTCGGGGTTCTCAAAGCTGATTGTGGATACGGTTGTGCGTACCGGTACCGCAACTTCAGGCAGCTACAGGCTTAGCGTTGGCCAGGCGACAACAGAAGTCACGGTGTCCGCCGGAGCTGTTCAGGTGAACACGGATCAACCCGGTGTCTCAGGTGTCATCACTGCGGAGCAGATCGATACGCTGCCAATCAACGGACGCAATTTCCTCGATCTGGCGCAGCTGGAACCCGGCGTCCAACTGCAGGATGGACAGAGCTTCGATCCGACGAAGGCTGGTTTCTCCGCGATCGCAGTCAATGGCGTATCCGGCCGTACCACCCGCATTCTTCTTGACGGTCAGGACATCACGGACGAGAACGTCGGTACGACCATCATGAACGTGTCGGAAGGTGCGATCGATGAATTTCAGATCAACCATTCGACGCAGGACGTCGCAGGCGAATTGACTTCGACCGGCCAGGTTCTGGTTGCAACCCGCTCAGGCACCAATGCTTTCCATGGACAGGCGTTCTATGACTTCCAGGATCACAGCGCGGGCTTTGCTACTACTGAAGGAATCGACGTTCCCTTTCAGCGGAATCAGTTTGGCGGAAGAATCGGCGGTCCAATCATCAAGGACAAGCTGTTCTTTTTTGCCAGCAGCGAGCGCATTAAACAGGACTCTTCTGTAGCCGCTTCTCTGGGTTCCACCTTCTCTGGGATTCAGTCGCAGTTTTCGACCCTCGGCTCCCCATATCGTGAAACATACTCCACGGGGCGTCTCGATTATCAGGGCCCGTTCGGTGGGCACTACTTTGCGCGTATCAACTACGACGTAAACTCAGTTGCTTCGAACTTTGGATATGGCTACTGGTACTACGCAAACCGCGATAACACTCCGGGTATCGCAGGCGGAGCTGATTTTGTCACTGGAAAATTCACGCACAGCTTCCGCATCAGCTACGAGAAATTCCACAATCTGATTTCGGACGTCACCTCTGGGAATACATCTTTGTATAACCCGCTTCCAGAGTTGTCTTTCTACTTCTCTGCTCAGGGACTTTACGCCGGCCCAAATTATCTGGCTCCTCAGGAAACTTATCAATCTGACAAACAGTTCCGTTATGACGGTGGCTGGACCCATGGTGCGCATAACGTGCGCTTCGGTTCGGGTTATAACCGGCTGCTCGGTGGCGGATATGCAAACTTCTTCGGTCTTGCGCCTCGCGCCTCGATTAATGCCTCGTCCTATCTGGGCGGAGCTGGTTGCACAACCGGAGATCCTGTCAATTGCTATCACGTAAACAGCATCGTCTTCGGAAACGGACAAGGCTACTTCTCAGAAAAATCTGGATTTGGCTTGCCTGCCGGTGGACAGGAAGATTGGCGGTTCAACTGGTATATTGCGGACGCATGGAAACTGCGGCCCAACTTCACTCTTACGGCTGGTGTTCGTTACAGCCGTGACACGCAACGCGCGAACCAGGATCTGGGTGTAATCCCCTGCTCGGATATCGATACAGATATTTTCCCCGATGCTCCTTGCACAGGCAGCTCTCCATTGCTGGATCAGTTCTCGCCCGGACTCGGCAAGCAGGTGAGCCAGCCCAATGCGAACTTCGGTCCTCAGCTGGGTTTTGTCTGGGGCGTGGATAACGGTGGAAAAACCGTCGTACGAGCTGGCTTCGGTGTTTACTACGACAGCAACGTGTGGAACAACATCCTGTTCGATCGTGAGAATCGCCTCAAGTCTGGATTGTTCAACGCGGAACAATCATTAAACTGCGCAAATCCTGCGCCTGTAAACATTCCTGGTGGTCAGATCACCAGCGTGAACGGTCAGAGTCTTGCGCAGATTTGCGCTGCACCGCTGGTGCAATCCGCTCCGCTGTTTGCGCAAATCCAGCAACAGTATCAGCAGGCAACGACGGCTGCAGGTGCTTCGGGCAACATCAATCCGAACTATGTTGGAGAAACCCTAACGGTAAACAGTGCCTTCTATTCCCCGAACTATGTTTCTCCTTATTCACTCCAGTGGAATTTCGGTCTGCAGCAGGAACTTACATCAGGTGTTGTTCTGTCGGCGGATTACGTCCACAGTGCAACGATCAAGATCCAGCAGACGATTGACGTCAACCACGTCGGTGCCGCGCGCTACCTGAATACGGCTGCGGCACAGAATGCGATTGATGCGACGCTTGCAGAGAACGGCTGGGCGAGCATCGATGATGCCATCGCCAATGGTGCACAAATCGAGGACTTCATGGCTCACGGCCTCGATTCAGGAAACCAATTTAACAGCGGTTATCCAGCTGTTTACGTCGGAGCTACACCAAACACCGGGGCAGCTTTTGCGGGTGCCAATCCAAACCTTGGGCAGGGCTTGTTTAACTTCCCGAATGGCCGCGCCGGCTATGACGCATTGGAACTCAACCTTCGTATGCAAAAGCGCCATCCATTTCCGGGAGTTGCGGACTCGAACTTTGAAGTCTCGTACACCTTCTCAAAGATGGTGACCACATCGAGAGGCGGTTCGGATGCATTCTTTACGAACTATCCCTGGGATATGGATCAGCCAACTCTCTTCATGGGTCGCGGAGAGCTCGACCACAAGAACGCCTTGTCTTTTGGCGGTTCGTTCCTCTTGAAGTACGGTCCTCGGATTGGCCTGATCGCTCACTTCCGGTCAGCGGCTCCAAGCAACCTGACTTTGGATAACACTGTCGAAGACAATATCTTCCAGACCGACGTTGATGGTGATGGGATACAGACGACAGATGCAGATTTGTTGCCAGGCACGGGCCCAGGCAGCTTTATGCACGAAGTTAGTCCTGGAGGACTTCAGAAGACAGTCGACAAGTACAATTCCAGCTACGCGAACACCCTGACACCGGCGGGCAAGGCGCTTGTCAACGCTGGATTGTTTTCCCCCAACCAGCTCTTACGATTGAATGCAGTGCAGCAGCCGATCTATGCTCCAACGACAGGTTCGTTTGCTAATCCGATGTTCAAATCGCTGGATGCAAACTTCTCGTATCCGATCAAGCTGAAGTTCATCTCGGAAACCGCCACCCTGGAACCAACGGTAGCAATGTACAACGCGCCCAACTTCGCCAACTGGGGAAGAACAACGGGCACGTTAATCAATACGTCGAACGCAGGCCCCGATGGTTCAGGAGCAGCCGGATATGTGAACGGTGAGTACGGTGGAACGAACAACTACGACTACAAGAACCAGACTCGCGTGCAGCGTGGTTCTGGCACCTTTGATCAGGGTGGATTGCGGTCAACGGAGTTCTCGCTGCGCTTCAACTTTTAATTCTTCACTACAAATAAAAGCGGAGAGCAATTGCTCTCCGCTTTTATTTTTTCTGGCGAACTGGAAATCTTGGCGGGTCGGCTGTACTACTTACGTCCTGCAGTCTTGTTCGTACTTTTTCTTCTGGCAGCGCGCACGCGCTTTTTCACTTCCTCTTCCGAGTACATCGTCTTGCGGCAATTTGCCGAACCGCAATTGCAGGTGGCGTCGTCGTCTTCGCCGTCGTAAAGGTTGTAGTCGTAGGTCAGCTCTTCGTCGGCGGCGATGTCACGGATAGCCGTAACCCATACGCGGCCTCGGACCTCAGCGGTCTCGCAATTCGGATCGCACGAATGGTTGACGAACATCGCCGTGCCGTGGCCGTCGATCACTTGCGAGCCGTCCCCCAGGCCGAATAGATACGTCGTGGGCGAGTCCTGATATTTTTCGTCGGCTTCTTCCTTGGTGATACGCGGCCCGGTGTATTCGGCGATGCGCGTACCCTTCTTGATCGGTGCAGTCGTGTAGCAGCCGGCTGCATGAATGACAGAGGAACGAATAATCAAACTCATGATAGGGATTCAGCAGAGTATATCTCAATCTGTGCTGGCGCGGCTGCGGAAACAAGACGTCACTGCCGGAAAGTCCTTCTGGCCAGCGTAAGAAAAGTCTCTTCAAGTTCCGTCAATACTTCTGCGCGATACGCCAGCTCAAGATGGCTCAGGATCTTCGCATTCCGTAGCCGGATGCAGCGCACTTCTGCATCGGCAATTCTTTCCACGCAGGCCGGAGCGATCGTGACGCCAAGCCCCGTACCCACGAGCCGCATAATGGTCAGCCAGTGTGGGGCTTCCTGCACAATCCTGGGCCGGAAGCCGTCCTGCTGGCAGAGGCGCATGACCTTCTCCCATGCATTCTGACCAACCTCCGGCGAAAAGAGGACGAACGGCTCGGTTCGCAGCTCCGCAATAGGAATCGATCTTCTATCGGCCAGGGGATGCTGTGCGCTTACGACGGCGATATAGGGTTCGGGAAGCAGCGTCTCGGTATGCAGCCTGTCTTCTTTCCCGGCGTCGCGTGTAAATCCGATATCCACCGTCCCGTCCCGCAGCGCACCCAGCAGGGCGCTGGTATAGAACTCTCGCAGGCGTAACTCAACTTCGGGAAACCGCTTACGGTATTCGCTCAACATGCGAGGCAGCACCGTCAGCATGGCCGACGCGATGAAGCCAATCGTGAGCGTACCCACCTCGCCGCGTCCGATGCGCCGCGTGTTGTGCACGTCTTCCGCGACTTTACGCAGCGTCTGCTGCGCGCGTTTCAATAGCTCTTCTCCCGCAGCGGTCAATCGCACCTGGCGCGAGGTGCGCAGAAGCAGCGGATGCCCGACGGCCTCTTCCAGTTTGCGAATCTGCTGCGAGAGCGGCGGCTGCGCCATGTGCAGCCGCTGGGCCGCTCGACCGAAGTGCAGCTCTTCGGCTACGGCCACAAAGTATCGAAGATGTCGCAGTTCGATGTCAGCTATATCCATAAAGTCTTAATAGAGACGAACAATATATTGGACATCTTATTCACAATGCGGCTAGATAACAATGAAGGAGACAAGATGCAGGCCACTATGCAAATTACCTTCCGGGAGTTCCGCGCCGGCGATGAAGAAGCATTTCGCATTCTGAACGAGCAGTGGATTGCGAAATACTTTGTTCTGGAAGAGAAGGACCGTCTCACCCTGAACGAGCCGGAGAAATACATTCTCAATCCCGGCGGACATATTTATTTCGCGACACTGGAGGAGGACATCGTCGGCTGCTGCGCGCTGATCGCGAATGGTCCCGGCTCCTATGAAGTCGCCAAGATGGCGGTGAATGAATCCCAGCGCAACCAGGGCATCGGCAAGGCCATGCTGGCGCACGTCGTCGAAGCAGCGCGAGCTCTGGGCGCGCGGAAGCTCACGCTGGAAACGAACAGCAGTTTGCAGAACGCTATCCACGTCTACGAATCGTTGGGGTTCAGGCAGATCGATCCATCGCTGCTGGAGCCGTCTCCTTATAAGAGGGCGGATGTTTTTATGGAGCAACTCCTGTAGGCGCGCCAGATTTTATCCGATTCTTTTGACTGCATTTCGCGTCTACAGTAGTAAGTGAGGGGATTTTTTGTGCGGCGGCTGATTCCGATTCCGGTTCTTGCTTTACTCTTGTGCGGTCCGGCAATCTTTGCACAACAGCAACAGCCTGCATCCGATCCTTACGCTCCGCCACCACCTCCTCCGCAGGCACCGTCGACGCAACCGGCTAAGAATTGCGGCGCTCAGGCTTCCCATGGATCGAAAGGCCCGTGGAAGACGAGCAGTACCTGTCCGCCGGCAACGCAGGGAAGCGATACTCCCGCTGTGCCGCCGCCATCCACACAGGATTCCGCGCAGCAGCAGCCAAAGAAATCCACCGCCGACGACAATCCGTTTCCCTCGGACGTTTCAGAAAAAGCAGCCGCTGAAGCGAGGGCTCGCGATGCCGACGCAGCGAAGACGGCTCCTGCGGCGTCGGGGGAAAGCTCCAGTCGCGACAAACTCGATTCGCTCGACCTTGAGGGCGACCGCGACAGCCGCCTTTCCGACGGTGCCGGCGGCTTGGTTCACAATCCCAAGCTGGCCGCCGATGACGTGCACATTGGGCAGTTCTACCTGAACCGTGAGGATTATAAGGGAGCCTACGCTCGTTTCAAGGAGGCGACTCTGGCTGATCCTGAAAATCCCGATGCCGTGTTTTATTTAGCTGAGGCTGCGCGCCGGATGAACCACAAAGACGAGGCGGTGCAAAACTACGAGCTGTATCTGACCGCATTGCCGGATGGCCCCAAGGCGAAAGAAGCGCACAAGGCACTGCGCGATTTGAACGCCTCAGCAAAACATTGAGACTGGCGCGCCGATCGACCCATCCTCTATATTTTTTATGACTTCCTCGATGGATACATTGAGCGGTTCCGGTTTTCCCCGGCAGGTTGTCGATTTTAATCCGCCTGAGGACGCGACCTTTGCACCCCGTATTCCATTCCATCGTTGCGTCTTATGCGGAGACGCTGAACGGCCTGACTGCCCAGCAAGTGCATGTCCATCCCGCAAGCGATCCGAGTCGATGGAACGCGCAGCAGATTGTCGAACATCTGGTCCTTAGCTATCGCAGTACAAGGGATGTGCTCGGCGAGCGCCTGGAAAAGGGCCGGGCTACGCAGGCCCCCATCACGCGTGAGCACGAAGTCTTATGGCGAAAGTACATAGGCGCCGGAAGATTTCCGCAGGGAAGTAAGGCTCGCAAGGAAGTAAGCCCGGGGAATTGTGACATTCCAGGGCAATGCGGTAAGGAACTCGCGTCATTTTTCGAATCTGAAATTGAAAAAATGGACGCGCAATTAAGCTGCTGTGCTGAAAAATTCGGAACGCAGCCCATGGCGTCGCATTTCGCATTTGGTCCGTTGTCGGCTGATCAATGGCGCGAGTTCCATGTGCTGCATGCCCGGCATCACCTCGTTCAGATTCACAATCTTGTTTCCGATATGCGCGAACCTCATGAGCTTACCGGAAGAACTGAAAGTACCACTTGAGGATCGGCTCGCCCTCGAAAACAACATAAATCGCTGCCGCGCCAAGAAATGAGCCGAATGGAAGCCGCAGCTTGCGGAAACCGGAGCGGTCCTTCCGCGCCATCCAGAGCACACCAAAAAGCGCTGCCGCGATGACCCCAAGAAAAAGCGCCAGCAGTGTCTGCCATGGTCCAAGCCATGCGGCTATCAGGGCAAGAAGTTTCGCATCGCCCAGGCCCATGCCTTCCTGCTTTCGCACCAGAAGGTAGGCTCCGCGGATCAGCAGAATGATCGCCGCTGCCGCCAGCGCATAAGCGCATGCGAGAAGCCCCGCACGCCAGCCTCCACGCAAACCGGAGTAGACGATGCCGAGCGCAATTCCCGGAAGGGTAAAGGAATCGGGAAGCAGCATCGTTTCGGCATCCATGACGGAGAGGCCGAGGAGCAGGAAGCAGAGGATGGCTACGCCAACGCCTTCGACGGTGACGCCAAAAATGAGGCAGGACAGCAGGAAAAGCGCGGCCATTGCCAGCTCAACCAACGGATAACGCCACGGAATTCGCCATCCGCAATTGCGGCAGCGTCCACCGAGCAGGATCCAGCTCAGGAGCGGCAGGTTATCTCCCGGGACAATGGGCCGCATGCAGGCGGGGCAGCGCGATCCCGGATGCACGATGGACTCATGCCGGGGAAGACGCGAGATGCAGACATTCAGGAAACTGCCGAATGCAAGTCCGAAGAGAACCGAGAAAATTGCCGGAGCCACGATCACTGGACGAAGTATAGAGCGTGTCAGCTTGGGGCAGCGATTTCCTGAAGGAATCGTTTAGAGTAAGTACATGCCGTCCCAGCGAGATGCAGGCGAGGAATTTGCCCAGGCGGTGGCCATCATGGCCCGTCTGCGCGCACCCGGCGGATGCCCCTGGGACCGCGAGCAGACATTCGATTCCATCCGCAAATATACGCTCGAAGAGACCTATGAGGTCTTTGACGCGATCGAGCGCCGCAACTGGACCGACCTGAAGGAAGAGCTGGGCGACCTTCTCCTGCAGGTACTCTTTTACTCCGAAATGGCGACGGAAGCGGGTGACTTCACCATCGCCGACGTCATTGCCGGGCTGAACCGGAAGCTCATCCGGCGGCATCCGCATGTCTTCGGGGATGAAGCCGCAGCTGCAGCCGGAAATGTCGCCGAGGGGCTTGAAACGAACGGGATTGATGCCGGACAGGTTCTTCGTAATTGGGAACAGATCAAGCGACTAGAGAAAAATGCTCAAGTAAAAGATGAAGAATCGCGCGGTCGCCTCGATGCGGTGCCGCGAGGGCTTCCCGCGCTTCTGGAAGCGACCAAGCTGGGCTCAAAAGCCGCGAAGTCGGGTTTCGACTGGCCGGACGTGCGCGGCCTCTTTGACAAGCTGCAGGAAGAGATCGGGGAGCTCGAAGCGGAGCTGGCTCCTGTTGAAGGAAAGCCGAATGCAGAAGCTGTCGCCTCTGAGGTCGGAGATCTGCTGTTCACAGCTGTGAATCTGGCGCGGCATCTGCACGTCGATCCCGAATTTGCCCTGCGGGAAACAAATGCCAGATTCCGCCGCCGCTTCGCCACGATGGAGGCGTCCAGCGAAATGCCACTCGAAGAATTGGCTCCTGAATCTCTGGAAAATCTGTGGAAAGCGGCGAAGCAGCAGGAGCGTGGCGGTCAGTGAGTTCAACCGGTTCGACCTTCATCACGCCGCAAGCCCGCACGGTTCTCATACGGGCCTGCCAGGGATTTGAGGAACTGGACGCCTGCGTACAGTTGCAGATTGATGTCTGGGGTTATTCCGACGGCGACGTGATTCCCAGACGGGTCTTTATCGTGACCCGGAAGATCGGTGGCCAGGTGCTGGGTGCTTTTGACGTAACTGACGGCGCATCAGCTACTTCGGAGCGACTTGTCGGCTTCGCCATGGCCCTTCCGGCGGTGCGAGGAGAAACTTTTCCACAGCCCTACCTGCACTCCCACATGCTGGCCGTCCGGCACGAGTACAGAAACGCGGGAATAGGCCGCCGCCTGAAGCTGGCGCAGCGTGAGGATGCGATTTCCCGAGGGTTCCAACTGATGGAGTGGACCTTCGATCCGCTGGAAATAAAAAATTCTTTTCTCAATATCCACAGGCTCGGGGCAATAGTTCGGAGATACACTCCGAACTTTTATGGTGTATCCTCATCTCGTCTGCAAGGAGGATTGCCTACAGACCGTTTGCACGCCGAGTGGTGGATGCAGTCGGAGCGCGTTGAGGCAATCTTGTCCGGCGCTCTCTCTGCGACATCCGATATTGAGCAGGCGACTCCACATACAATTGAAGAAACGATCACGGTTCCACATGAAATCGCCATGTGGAAGTCGTCGGTGGAATATCAGCAGCGCGCGATTGTTGTTCAAACAGAAAATCGCCTGCGATTTGAGGAAGCATTTGCACGCGGGCTGGTGGTCATCGACTTCTGGACGGACGCGGAAGGTAACGGAGTTTTTGGGCTGGGACGCTGGCAGGGGCCGGCGTCCCCACAACCAAGAGACTGACGCATGAAAATTGACGCTATTGTCCTTCGTGAAATTCGTATGCCGCTGGTCCAGCCCTTCCAGACCAGCTTTGGAACAACCACCGAGCGCCGTATCATGCTGGTCGAGCTGAAGGCTGAGGGCTTCACCGGGTGGGGGGAATGCGTTGCCGGAGAGCATCCTTATTTCAGTGCTGAAACCATCGATACGGCATGGATGATCTCGGCGCAGGAACTGGCGCCTGCCCTGGCAAGCGCCGACCCGGAGCACGGCGGCAAGTGTCCTGGTATTTTTCACCAGGTGCGGGGCCACCGCATGGCCAAGGCAGCGCTCGAAAATGCGGTATGGGACGTTGAGGCGCAGATGCGCGGTATTGCGCTGTCGGAACTGCTCGGCGGCATCCGTGAGGTGATTCCGTGCGGTGTCTCCATCGGCATTCAGCCGACGCTTGAAAAGCAGATTGCAGAAGTCGAGAAAGAGCTGGCGGCGGGATATCAGCGAGTCAAACTCAAGTGCAAGCCCGGTTGGGACGTGAAAATATTTGAGGCCGTGCGCTCTCGCTGGCCCGACATCATGCTGAGCTGCGATGCAAACTCCGCTTATCGCATGAACGATATCGAGCATCTCGTCGACTTCGACGAATTCAACCTGCTGATGATTGAGCAGCCACTCTGGTCCGACGATTTTTACTTTCATTCCATTCTGCAAAAACGGCTGGATACGGCCATTTGCCTCGACGAGTCGATCCACAACCGCCGCGATGCTCTGGCGGCGATTGAAATGGAGTCCTGCCGCATTATCAATATCAAGAACGGTCGCGTGGGTGGATTCAGCGAGGCAATCGCGGTTCACAATGCGGCGCAGGAGCGCGGCGTTCCTGTATGGTGCGGGGGAATGCTCGAAACCGGCATTGGACGCTCGCACAATATTGCGCTGTCGTCGCTGGAGAACTTCCGGCTGCCAGGCGATGTTTCAGCGTCGAAGCGCTACTGGAAGGAAGACATCATCGAGCCGGAGGTGACGGTCTCGCCTGCGGGAGAAATCGGGGTGCCGCAGAGCGTTGGACGGGGCTTTGAGGTGCGTGAAGACCTGATCACGCAGCTGACGGTGCGCAAGGAAGAAATTCGCGCTCTCGCCTTCGCCTGATTCCGGCTTTGCCCAGGGAACAGAAGCAAACGGCAATACGTATTTCCAGAAGTGGCGGCTTTGTCCGCCACTTTGTTGCGTCTACACGCGTCTTAACAATGGAAGGCTGCTCAAAGGAGCATCCTAAGGAGTTTGAGGGACTGTCATGACACCGCAAGAAAGTTCGATGCTCGAAGATCTGGTTCGCAAGGTTGAAGGAACCCAGTTAACAGAAAAGGATCCTGATGCGGAGCAACTGCTGCTGGAAGGACTAGGCCGCGATCCTGACGCCATTTACAAACTGGCCCAGACGGTTCTGGTGCAGAATCTGGCCCTGAACCAGGCGCGCGCGCAACTGCAGCAATTGCAGCAGCAACAGGCGCCGCCGCAGCCTGCGCGTGCAACCAGTTTTCTCGGCAGCCTGCTGGGGCAACGCGACCCCGCGCCTGCTCCGCCGCCCCAGGCACAGTATCAGCCGGTTCCGGCCTACCAGCCTCAATATCAGGCTCCCCCGCAATATGCGCCTTCGTCGGCCTACGCACCGCCAGCTCCCAGCCCCGCGGGTAGCTTTATGCGCAGCGCGGCCACGACGGCCGCCGGGGTTGCCGCGGGAGCGCTGGCCTTTGAGGGAATCGAATCGCTGATGCACGGCTTCGGTCACGGCGGCGGGGGAGGATTCGGCGGTGGTTATGCCGGTGGTTTTGGCGCGCCTCCGGTCGAAGAGACGGTCATCAATAACTATTACGACGACCCGCAGCAACAAGGCGGCGGCTTTGCCGAGCACCACGAGCGCGAGGCATCCTACGACGAACGCCCCGAGGGCCACGCAGGCCTTCACGACGCAAGCTATCAGCCTGACACCGATCCGACGTCCTTTGACGATACGCAGGGCGGCGATTTCGGAAACGGAGATGATTTCGGCAGCGATTTCGGCGGGGGCGACGACAACCTGGTCTAGGCGCAACTAAGAGTTGTCATCCTGAGCCGAGGCGAAGGATCTGTTTTTCTTTTCGGTCAGCAGAATGTGTGAGCGGAGAGGGGAAAACAGATCCTTCGACTGCGTATGACGCAAAAAGCGCGTCATACTTCGCTCAGGATGACAACCGGGGTGTTTTAGATGTAGATACAGCCTAGTGCATGTGCCCGTCGGCTACCTGGGAGCCGTCATTATCGCTTAACAGCATCTTGATGGCGTTCTGGTAGCCCATCTCTGGCGGGACCGGCTCGAAATGAGACGCATCTTCCGTGGTCTGGAAGTTGAGCGTCTTAATCAGGAGCGCTTTGCCGGTGAGGCTCAGTTTCATGTGGGTAGTTTCCCAGTGGTGATCGCCCACGTCGGCTTGTTCGACCAGGATGCTGCCGCCTTTGTAGAGGCGTCCCAGGATACCCCAGCCGAAGTCAACATCGGCAATGAGATGGGCATCGAGTTTCACCATTCGCTCCTGTGTCTTGTCGATCCATAGCTCTCCCGCCATGCCGTGATACACCTGCGCCTCGCGGTCCGGCGGAGTGAAGTTGGGATTGGGCTGGAAGCTGAGCCTGTAGCAGGAACCATTGGGTCCGTCCGTCATGCCCTCGTACTTATACAAAAAGGCGTCGGGCAGCAGACGAATCATCTCATTCGCCCGGTCGCTGTCTTCTTTTTCCCGTTTACGGCGGTGTTCCTGTAATTCCGGGTGAGCGGCCAGGTTGTTCAGTCGATCGATTTCGGCCTTCTGAGCGTCAGCGTCGAGCGGCTTGTCATCGACTGCGATCAGGCGGGCCACATCTCCATCTTTGGTCTCGACGATTTCTTTCGTGGTGACCTTCGCGTCGTCAATTTTGTGGAGCCGATATCGGTAAGGTCGGTTGCCGTTGGAGGACCTGAGTTCGTTCTGAGCCGCTCGGCGCACAAGCGGCACCACGTCGGGAGCCGCATCCTCTCCCTCAGCGAAAGCCTGATACAGAGGATGCACAAGTGCTGCGACGGCAAAAAAAACAAGAGCGGCAAATCGACAGGGCTGAAGAATCATACATTCATCCCTCATGGCCTGTGTTCTATCAAACATTCTCTAATCACGACAACGTTTCTTTGCATATTTCGACGTGCTGAATTCATTAGACGCTAAATTCAAGTGTGAAGTTTTCCCGAATCAGTTACTTCGACCCGTTTTGGGTCGGGCGGCAGGCAACTGCGCATGCCTGTGGTTGCAGGCTTGATCTTGGTTGCGTATATTCGTGGCAACGTTCCAGTTAAAAATTTCAGGAGAAATTACATGGCTGCAGGCGACAGCACGACTGCCACGATCGGGAAGTCCGTACAGATTCGCGGTGAGGTAAAGGGAAGCGAAGATCTTCTCGTAGATGGCCTTGTCGAAGGCACGATAACATTGAGCGACAGCCGCCTTACGATTGGCGCCAATGCACGCGTGCAGGCCAATGTAGCCGCGCGTGATGTCGTGATTCTAGGCACGCTGAACGGCAATATCAACGCGGCGGGACGGGTTGAGTTGCGCGCCGGATGCAAGGTTACGGGCGACCTTCGCGGCGCCCGCTTGTCAATTGAAGAAAATGCGGTTTTCTCCGGCAAGGTAGACTTGGTACAGGCAGCGGGATCGACAGAGAAGGCCGCAGGGTCCGCGCCGCAACCGACGACGGCTCCGGCAGAGAAGCCGGGAGCGCTTTTCGGCACAGCGGCAACAAAGTAAACGCGGACTAAGCATTGGAGTCGATTGCTGGTAACTAAATTGCTCAAAGGCATGGAATGAGCGTGCTGCGAAGTATATTCAACCGTGGCCAGGGAGAGGACCAGGGGCACAAGCCCACATTACTCTCCGGCCCGCGTGTGCCGCGCCACTCTAGCGGCTGGTCTGCCCTGCAGAAATACCTGAAGGCGGAACCGGCCCTGCGTGTGCTCGATATCGGTCCGACCTCACCGACGAACATCAACTATCTAACCAGCCTCGGCCACAGTGTGTGGATGGCCGATGTCGTTGATGAGGCGCTGAAGGGTGGATGGGTGACGCCGCCTGCCGAAGAGGGCGGGAAACCGGGATTCGACCTTGATGGGTTTTTCGAGCAGAACCTGAACTTCAACGGGCGCGAGTTTGATGTCGTCCTTCTATGGACGACGCTGGACTATCTTCCCGAAGGGCTGATTGCTCCTCTTGTAGAACGCCTTCATCTTTCAGTACGTGAAGGCGGCCGCATCCTATCGCTCTTTCACACCAAGCCAACCGGACCGGAGACAATCTTCTGCCGCTACCATCTCACCGAGACCGAGATGATCGAGATGCAGGAGAGCGCGCCGCATCCGGTGCAGCGCGTCTATACCAACCGCAATATTGAAAAGCTGTTCACGGCCTTCAGCAACTACCGTTTCTTTCTGGCAAAAGATAATCTCTACGAAGTCATCATCACGCGCTGAACGTCACGCGCTAAGTGTTATGCGCTGAATTTGCGTTTGACCGCGTCCATCTGCGCAGGCTGAGGAATTTTTGCCAGCTCTGGCCAGAGAGACTGCTGCACCGGACCCGTATCGGCTGGATACATTTCGCTTGCAGGCGGAGATTCACCTCGCCTTCGTCCCAGCCCATATTTTTTGACCGCAGCCGCCAGCAGATCGGCGATGCGTTTCTGATATGCCTTGGACGCAAAAGCGTCATCGGCATAGCGCTTTTCGTAAGTGGCCTCAAGCGCCGGAAAGTATTGGCGTACGAATTCCAGAAATGTTCCTTTGGAGCACGGCTTAAGAAACAGGGGATTCGCCGCCAGAAAACTGGCCTGTGCCTCACTGGCCCGCTTTGCCATCGCATCGAATGCAGCGGGCGTGTCGTTGATGCCGGGCATAATGGGGCAGCATAAAATGCCTGTCCGCAGGCCGGCCTTGCGCAGCTCCGAAACAGTTGCAAAGCGCAAATCGGTCCGCGGCGCTCTCGGTTCCAGAATGCGCGCCAGCTTCGTATCCGGCGTGGTAATGCTGAGATGAATCGAAAGGTAATTGCGGGCGGCGAATTTTTTCAGCAAGTCGAGATCGCGCAGAATCAAAGTGGATTTTGTCACGATCCCAAGCCGCAGCCCGCGGCATTCCGCCATCACCTGCAGCAGGCTGCGAGTGACCTGCATGCGGCGTTCAATCGGCTGATAGGGATCGGTGGCGGTGCCCATGGCAATGTCTTCGCCCCGCCGCAATTTGCGCAGTTCCTGCCGCAATAGCCACGCGGCATTCTGCTTCACGAAGATGAGCCGCTCAAAGAGCTCCGGATCGCGCAATTCCATAAACTCATGCGTGTAGCGCGCATAACAATAACGGCAGCCGAATTCGCATCCGCGATAAGGATTGATGCTTCTGCCAAAAGGAAGGCCGCGTTTGGAAACGGATTTATTGAGGATCGAGCGCACCTGGATCGCGCGGTATTCCGTGAGGTGGCCAGTGTCGGCGACCTCAGCGTGGCTGGCGAGTCGTGCGATGCCGACTAGACCGGTTGGCTGCCCGTCATGAAAGAGAGACAGGCTATCTATTTTCGCCTTTTCTTCGCCCATGTGGACTACGCTACTCTGCGTTTATGCAGCCGTCAATGGAGAAATTTACGGTATGAAAATCAATAATTCTTCAATACGGCGAGCGCATCCTAAACTGAAGAAAAGAGACTCACCACAACCTATTCACGCAACGAAACGAAAACCAAAGAGGTGTATCAATGACGGATTTGAAGGGCACAGTTGTGACCTGGTTAGGGCATGCTACGGTCCACATCGCCACGGCGAAAGGGACGTCGATACTGATCGACCCATTTATCGAGCAGAACCCAAAATTTCCCAAGGGCTATCAGCTTCCGGAAAAGATCGATCTGATTCTGGCCACGCACGGCCACGGCGACCACATTGCAGATCTGGTGCCTGTCGCGGAGAAACATGGATCTAAGGTCGTTGGCATGGTGGAACTGATGGGCTGGGCGGAGTCGAAAGGCGTGAAGAATACGGTCGGCATGAATCTTGGCGGATCATGGAAGTATGAAGATGTGACGATCAGCGCCGTCGAAGCCAGGCACAGCTCCGGAATCAGCGATGGAAACGAGGTGATCTACGGCGGCGAGCCTGTTGGATTCGTCATCACCATACAGAAGGGCCCTGTGCTTTATCATGCAGGCGATACATGCCTGCATCTCGATATGCAGTTGACCCGCGATCTCTATCACCCACAATTTGCCATGCTGCCGATAGGCGATCACTACACGATGGGGCCGAAGGCCGCTGCAATCGCAGCAAAGTATCTGGGAGTTACAGGCGTGCTCCCCATTCACTATGGAACGTTTCCAGTACTTACCGGAACACCGCAGGAGCTTGCCGCCGAGTTGCAGGGAAGCGGCATTGAGGTAAGAGCGATTTCACCGGGAGAGAGCGTGCGCTGATAAGGCAGAGGCGGCGGCAGACTATGTTGCCGCCGCCTTACAGCTATTTTGATAATGGCACGAATGCAGTTACTTCTTAGCCCCTTGCTGCTTCCTGCGCTCTGCCCAACGCTTTTTCATTGCTTCAGCAATCCGGCGCCGGCCTTCGGCGGTCATAGTTCTCTTCGCCGGTTTTCCCGCGGCTTTCTTGGTGCTGGTTCCACGATTTGATGCAGGCGTTCCCGCAAGCAGTGCGCGAGCTTCTTTCAGCCGCGCAATTTCCTTATCCAGTTCAACCACTATTTTGCTAACTTCCACCATTCCTCCATTCGGGTAGGACGTTTACCTGCCGTTGAGTTTTCGGACAAACGAATTCCAGGGAATCATCTGCCGCGCAGCACTTCTTTCTTACCCGCGCAAGTTAGTACAGTCTTCTCTAACTGTCCCCTTATGGAATCCATGTGTAAGTAGCTACAGGGGTGCGGAGACATATCTAACTCCTTAATTACTCTACGGGAGCCAGAAAATATTGACAAATTTACTATCGAAGAAATAACGCAGAAATGACTGCAACAACGTTGTTCGGTGCTGAACAGATCCTTAGTTTTCCTGATCGGATGGCCCGGAAGATGGTTTGGGAGCGGGAATGGAATAGTCTCCGAACTTTGCCGTGGAAGGAGTTTGAAGAGTACCGCTTTTGCCTCCGTCCCTGTAGCGCCGTATGTCCCGTAATGTCTCCTGCTTATCGCGGGCATACTCAACCGCGAGACGAGTGAGCGCATAGGTGACAATGTCGCTGTGATGAAGTCCCTGCATTTCGGGATCACGACGGAAGTTAAGCCACAGCCTGTGCACTAACTGCACATCATCGGCCTGCAAGGTAGGAGCATGCGGGCCGATATGAAAGCCCTGCGCCTCGCCATTCGGCATAACGACATAGAAAGTAAATTGCCGCTTCGGCTCCGGCAGGTTTTCCCAGGCCTGGCCAACATGGAACGCCTGCTCCTGCGCGGTCATCTTGGTAGATAGTCCGGAAACTAGAGCAGTAACTTCGAGAGAATTCGTTGTCTGTACCAGAGCGGCGAAGATATCTCCGGCTGGAACAACGAGCAACGAGATATGTTTGCCGAAACTCTCGGCTACGGAGACAGCTTTGGTGAAGAGCATCTGCTCATGTTCGCTGAAGAGCTGCTCGGCAGCATCGATATATTCGGGGCCGCCGGCGCCCATCATGCGCGCCGTCAGTACGACGATGTCCTGATCGTCTGTATTGGTGCGCGAAAGCGCCCACTTCAGCGCAAAAGGATTTGTTGCATCGCGCATCGTAACCAGAATGCCGCCGGGACGGATCTCCAACGCTTCGCGTCCGATTGTCTCCGGATGCTCCAGCTGGAAGTGTTCCTTCATCTGCTTTTCGGTGGCAGCATGCTTCTTCTTATTTCGCTTTTCGGAGACGGTGAAGATGGCGTAGAAAGTGGCTGCAAAGATAATTCCGCTTTCCGTGGCCACGCTCTTGGTGAAGAGGTTCACAATCGCTGTCGAGAATAGAACGAGAAATACCGAGAACAGGCCGACGGGCACTTCAAATTTGCCGATGCGGATATTGATCGGCACTTTCCATCCGCGCTCTCCCTTGTACTTCCAGCGCAACACCAGCATGGCAAGGGAATTGAAGGTGAAACTCCATATCACGCCGAATGCGTATGCCTCGCCCAGCGTGATGACATTGCCTCGACTGACGATGATAGTGAAAAGCTGCAGTGCGGTGACGAGATTGATAATGCGGTAACTGGTGCCGAACTTCTTCTGCGGCTTGCGGAACCAGTCGGTCAACACGCCGTCTTCGGCAATGCGCATCAGCACGCCAGTCGAGCCGATGATCGAAGTATTGATGGCGCCGGAGAGGATAAGGAAGCCGACAATCACGACGAAGACGCGGAAGATGATCCGCAGGACCTCGGGCCCAACCATGTACATCGCCAGCCCGGCAATTAGATTGTCCTGGTAGATGTGAGTGCGGGGGTAGTCGGGGATAAGCATTACCGCGAGCAGCGAAGCTATTCCGGTGAAGATGAAGCTGTAGATCGCGATGACGATC
>JAATFH010000156.1 GCA_015655315.1 Terriglobales bacterium | reverse complement strand
CATGCCCGGAAGCGGGCCGCTGATTTGTTTCGGATTCGTCATAGTGTATGCAGATAGGCCAGCAGCGCCCCAAGCTGTTCGTCGTCCATCGCATCTCCCATCGCCGGCATCATACCGCGCCCCCGTTCGATCACATCCGTTACACGCTCATTATTCGCGGGAGCACCGTTGTGAAGATACTTCCTGCGAAACAGCCCGAACAGTCCCGGACCATGCAGCCCCGAGTCGGTGTTCGCATAATGACATCGGGCACAGCGGTTAACAAAAATCTGCCGGCCCAGCGCTTCTTCCGCAGTCAGTTCATTCAGCGGTTTCGAGGGAGGCAGCGCCGGAGCGCAACCCGCTGCTACCAGTCCCACCGATGCCATCAGCAGGACGATGCCTAAAAAATGTCTCTGTGTATGCGACAAGGTTATTGCCATGATAGCAGCGGCGCAGCCGCGAAATCCCTCGCTAGTTCGCTGCTGCGATCGCCGCGACGATGTTGTCCATGGCCGCGCGCGTCGTGTCGGTCACAGGCGAGTGATCGTTACACAAAATGGAAAAGACCAGCGTCCGCCCGCTTGCTGCTGTCAGATAACCACTCAACGCGTGCACTTCAGCCAGCGTGCCCGTCTTGGCGAATACCTTGCCCTTTAGCGACGGTTGCGTGAATCGGCTCTCCAGCGACCCATCCACTCCGCCGACGGGCAGCGAAGCGCGGTATGCACCACCCCATGGTTGCCGCGCTGCATAGGTCAGCAGTGTCGTCGCAGATCGAGGCGTAATGACATCCTGCGGCGAAAGTCCGGAGCCGTCGTAGAAGAAAAAATCGTCCGCCTGGACCCCGGCGGAGATGAGAAATTGCCGCACCACGCGGGTTCCCTGCGCTATCGAGCCGTCATCCCCTTCCGCTTTTCCGAGCAGCCGCAGCAGTATCTCCGCATGCAGGTTCTGGCTGACTTTGTTGACAACGGTGACGATCTGGCTCAGTGGCGGCGAGGTTCGCTGCGCCAGGACGCGCGCATCCGGGGACAGGTTGAAAGGAAGCTGCTGTCCCGCCGCGAGTGGTCTGAGTGCGAGCGGCTGCACTGACTCTTTCTCGAAAATCTGTGTATCGCCCGAGAGGCGATGGCTTACCTGTACGATTGGGTTTCCCGCGACGTTGTGGGCAGCGAGCGCCTGGGCGAATCCATCTCCTGCAAACTTGGCGGCATCCTGCACGGCGATGGCAAAATGAGTCGGCTTGCTGCCGGCAGGGATCGTTCCGTAAGCACGCAAGAATGCCTGGTCCGGCTGGCGATCCAGACCGAGATGCTGCTGCGAGCCTGCTGGAGACGTAATGGCTTCGTTTTTCAGAACGGTCGCGTCATCGGGGAGACTTGGATTCCAGGTGGCCACGGCGGGGTCTCCCGCTGCGACACCGGGAGCAAGCGTCAGGTAGCGGACGTTGTCGTTGACCGTAAGCGCGGAGACAGGAGCACCGTAATCCCATTGCAGGTCGTCCTGTGCCCAACCCTGACCGTAGCGTTCGTGCACGAAAAGCGTATCGTCGGCGACAACGGTTCCGTCGAGGGAGCGGACGCCGCTGGCGGCTACCTGCGCCGCCAGATCGTCGAGTGCATGCAGGGGCTGGTCGGAGCGTTCGGTGTGGCCGCTGTAAGGATAAGCGCGACCGGAGAGCGTGGGATCGCCGCCGCCGATGAATCGCAACGATCCGCGCAGGTGTCCATCCGATGACATCGGGCCTTCCACGATGACGTAGGTCTTCATCGTAAAGTCCGGGCCGAGCAGGGCCAGAGCGGCAGCCGTGGTGAAAAGCTTGGCATTCGAGGCGGGCTGGAAGTACTGCTGGTCATTCAAGGCATAAACGGGCGAGCCATCCAGCGTAACTACCGATATTCCCCAGTGGGCGCGGGCCACGGCAGGGTCGCTGAGGATAGTGGTGATGTTTTTAGTCAGACTGTTCGGATGGGCGGGACTTTTAGGAGCGGCGTGGCGAGTTCTGGCAAAGATCGGAGTGCAGCAGAAGGCGATCAAACAGAAAAGCAGGGTGCGCGTACGCGCAGGCATCCGGGATATCGTCAGCATGAGTGTCCTGCCGCGAAGTGTAGCATTAGCTCGTATGTCCTTCACGCGACGAGGCGAATTCCTCTGGCAGTTGCGCACCCGTTCTCTGGAGCTGGGTGTGAGGACTCTGGTGATGGGCGTACTGAATGTCACGCCGGATTCCTTCTCCGATGGCGGGTTGCATCACGATGCGAATGACGCCATCGAGCATGGGTTGCGCATGCTGGACGAGGGAGCGGACATTCTCGATATCGGCGGCGAGTCGACGCGGCCGGGACAGCAACAAGAGTTATCGGCTGTGGCAGAACAGGACCGCGTGCTTCCGGTGATTGCCGCGATTCTGAAAGCACGCCCCGATGCGGTGATCTCGATCGATACTTACAAGGCTGCAACTGCAAGGGTCGCCGTCGAAGCAGGCGCGGAGATCGTCAACGATGTCAGCGGGTTTCTGTGGGATGGCAAGATGGGTGCGACCTGCGCTGCGCTTTCCTGCGGCGTTGCGCTGATGCACACGCGCGGCAAACCGGATGAGTGGAAGGCGCAGCCGCAGTTGGCTGCGGACGCCGTTCTGCCCCTGGTAAAGTGTGAGTTGAGCGAGCGACTGCATGCCGCGCTCGCAGCGGGCGTTACTCGGGAGCGGATCGTGCTCGATCCCGGTTATGGATTTGGCAAGCGCTTCGATGAAAACTATGCCCTGCTTGCGCGCCAGGCGGAGTTGCGAGAGCTGGGACAACCACTGCTGGCCGGGGTGTCGCGGAAATCATTCCTCGCCCGGACGCTCCGGACGCTGTACGCCGGAAGCGATGCGCCGATGCACGATCGGCTTTACTCCACGCTGTCGGCTACGGTTGCCGCCATCCTTGCCGGAGCGGATCTGGTTCGCGTCCATGACGTTCGGCCCGCGCTCGAAGCGGCTCGGATTGCCGATGCCGTGTTGGCATCGGCGCCGTCGTCCCCGGACAGTGAAGCTCCCTGACGCAAAACGCCAAAGCCTCAAAATACTGAAAATTCAGTGCTTGTCGTGTTCGCCGGTATCGTGGATGCGGCTCGCCTCAAAACTGACGATCTTCCACTGGCCGTAGCGGCGATTGTAAACGCGGGTGTAGCGATATTTGCCGCTGATATTGCTGGCGCCGTTCGTGCCTTCGAGGTCGGCGCGGGAGGTAACAACCGCCGTGTCGCCGTAGATGCGGACTTTGAGGTCGTTCAAGTCGAGGACGGTAATATGCAGAGTCCCGGCGCGGCGCAGGGCGAGTGCTTCGGGCTTGGTTTCGATGGTGCCGGTGGCGCTGATGCCTACATAATCGTCGGCGAGCAGGCGATCCATAACGGTGACGTCATTGCTGAGCTGGGCCTCCCGCCATTGCATTTCGAGCGCTTCTATCTCTTTGTGCAACTCGTGGTTCGGATGGTGAGGCAGGGCGGCAAGTGCCGGTTGCGTGAGCGCCCAGAGGGCGAAACATAACAGCAAAAGGCACATGCCGGGGGGTGCCGAAAGCTGGGTCCGGACGCGGAAATATCTGCTCATGCGCAAATTGGATGGTAGTCCGGTTTGAAAGTACGAGTCAAAAAGAATGGCCAAACGGGCGGTTTTCGACTTTAAAAGCCGCGTTCCCTGATCTGGACGGAGATGGCCTGACATGCTCTTCTCGGAGATGCGATCGGAGAGGGTGCATGTTGCGCATGCGGATGTGGAGTAGCGTTCCAACAGATTTAGACGACCGCCGTCAGGTTTTCGACGCTGCGCTCGCGCATGAGCTGGTAGAGCCCGCCCACGGCATACTTCTTGAAATGCGACGTAGCGCGGTGCGCGTCCAGCGACTTTCCGTCTTTATATTGCTCATAGATGAGGACGGTGTTGGGATCGCCTTCGACCCAGTGGGGGATGTAAAAGAGGCAGCCCGGCTCCAGGCGCGATGCCGTGGCCAGTTTTTCGAGAATATCGGAGATTTGCTGGCGGTCTTCGTCTGCGAAGCGCATGCGTACTGTGAAGCTGACCATAGTTGAAGGCTCAAGGTAGAAAGTACGATAAAACCTCTGACTAGGGAAGTGTGAAATTGGACGGCAAATGCGTGACGATCTTAACCTGGAATGCATGCACCGCGAGCGCTACACACCAAACTTTCTCCGGTAAGCGCTGGGAGAAACGCCGGTGTGCCGCTGGAAGATCTGGCGGAAAAAGACGACGTCCTGATAACCGACGGCGTCGCTGATCTCCTGCATCGTGCGATGGTCGCTCTCCAGCAGGCGCTTGGCGGCGGCCACGCGCAATTTCTGCAAATAGATCAGCGGGCTGTCTCCCGTGGCCTGCTTAAAGCGGCGAACGAAATTACGCAGGCTCATGCCCACGCGTTCGGCTGGAGTCTCAAGCGGAAAATTCTGGTGAAAATTCTGATGCAGCCAATCCTGCGCGGTGGAGATGGTCTGATCGGAGTGTTCGGTTTTCAGCGGCACGATCGCAAACCCGGCTTGCCACGCCCGGGGCATCTCAATCAGCAAGGCTTTCGCGCTTTGCATGGCGACTTCGTGGCCGCAGAAGCGCCCCACCAGATAGAGACTGAGATCGAGCGAGGCATTGACTCCTCCACCGCAATAAAGGTCCGTGTCCTCGGTCACCATCAATTCGGGCATCCACCGCACTTTGGGATATTTTTCGCGGAAGCGTTCGCCGAGGCTCCAGTGCGTGGTGGCACGCTTGCCGTCAAGCAAGCCAGCCGCGGCGACCAGGCCAACGCCGGAGCACACACTGGCAATCGCCGCTCCCCGCTTGTGCCAGCGCTTGAGCCAGGGAATCACCGGGGCATTGCGCTCGGCTACGTCTTCTACGCTGAGTCCAGTCGATGGGATAAAAATCAGATCAGTCTTACGAATCTCCGGCAGCGCGACTTCCGGCTGAATACTGATCGGCCCATCGCAGCGGACTGCGCGTCCATCGATCGATGCCGTGGTGACGCGGAAATGACAGACGGGCTGCGTACCGGTCATGTTGTTCCACAGCATGCCCGCGTGGCGAAAGACTTCCATGGGGCCGGTGGCAGTCGAGGGAAAGGTTTGGTCGGGGAAGAGAATCGTGACGTCGATCACAGCAGCCTCCTGCAGGATGGCTGGATTACCTCTCTATAATGGCAAATCTGCCATCTTGTGACAAGCCGCACTTCCATCTAACTTGAAACATAAGTTAGGGAGTTTTCCACCTTGCTCATGCCCGCCATTCCTCGCGGACAGTTGAAAGGAAATCTGAAAGCGAAGATTTCCTGCAAAAATTATCGACTCTTCTGACTTCTACCCCCGGGCCATGCAGTCATGAAATTCGAGGATATGGAAGTCGATGCATTACCAACAACAGCTTCACCACTTACGCATACAACTGCTGGGCATTTCGAGATTGTCGCAACGGGCTCTCGATTACTCAGTGAAGGGATATGAACTGGGCTGCCCAAACTTCTGCAAAGAGGTAAGCAGTGCCGAACACGCCCTCGATGAGCACCACAACGGCATCAGGGACTTGTGCCGCAGGCTTATCATCGTCCGAGGGATTTCTCCTTCAGACCTCCGCTTCGTGCTGGCTGCCCTGCGCATCGACAGCGGCTTTCATGCGAGCTACTGTGCGGCGAAACAGGTGGCCTGCGAAACTGCGCTCCTTCTCAAGAGCGGCCACGTAGTCACGAATGCAGCCTTGATCAGGCTGGGCAACCTTGCGAACTGCCTGATGCGGTTGTGTGTCGTCGCTCTTTTTCAGCAGGAGACGGTGCATGCGGAAACGGTTCTTCACAGCCATGAAGAGTGGAGACGGTGCGAACATGCGTTCGAAGAGATGCATCGTGCGCATCCACGCGTCGGGACTCAAACCATCTGCGAACGCGTCATCGTCAGGAGCCTCGGCATAGCTGCCAGACAGGCTCATGAAATAGCCGATGCGACTTTGTTCTGGCTGCAAGGAAGAGATCGCGTGCCAACCTCAGAAACTCATATGCGAAAGGCTCTGGGTCTTATTTTCGCCAGTCCCAGGGCTGCGTGCGATGACGCAGCAACCACGTAAACCAACATACGAGACCAAAGGGAGAGATGGATTATGCCGAAATTTGTGATTGAACGAGAGATTCCAGGGGTTGGGCAGTTTTCTCCTGAGCAACTGCAGGGAATATCGCAGACCTCGTGCAATGTCCTCAGAGAGATGGGCCCGCGGATCCAATGGGTGCAGAGCTACGTCACGGACAACAAAATTTACTGCATCTACATCGCCCCGAATGAAGATGCTGTGCGCGAGCATGCGCAGAGGGGCGGCTTTCCTGCCAACCGTATCTCGCAGGTCCGCACCATCATCGATCCGACGACGGCCGAATAGCCTCTCGCATTCACTCGCAGTGGAGAGCTTTCATCGGGTCTGTCTTCGATGCTCTCCACGCGGGACCGGCGCAGGCAATCGTGGCGACCAGACTCAGCAGCAGCGTGACGGCCAGCAACACAAAGGAGTCGTGGGAGCTGTCTTCGAGCCAGCGCGCGAGCAGCTTGTTGAAGGCCAGCGTCAGGACAAGCCCTACGCCGATTCCGCAGGCCACGCTCGTCACCATGGAGACGAAGACGATGCGCAGCACATGGGCGCGCTGCGCGCCGAGAGCCATGCGGATGCCGAACTCGTTGGTGCGCTGGGCGACGACGTAGGAGACGACACTGTAGAGTCCCACGGCGGCGAGCACGAGGGCCAGCACCGCGAAGGCGCCGAAGAGCCATGCGATGAGGTGTTCCTGCTCCCATTCCGGCTGACTGCTGATCCAGTGCTCGAGATCCTGAACCTGCCCGTTGATTTGCTGGTCGGGGTCGACGGAGTTCACCTGCGTTGCGATGGCGTGCAACAGAGAGAGCGGCGGCACGTTGGAGCGGACGAGAATCTGCGTATACATGCGCAGATTAAGCGGGGCAGGAAGAAAAGCTTCGGGGAGGATGGGCTTTCTCAGGCCGTCGTCGCGCTTATCGGGAATGACGCCGATGATCTCCAGGTAGCCATTGGCTCCTTCAGGGGTGAGGTTGTAGGGCGGCACGTCTTTGATCTCCGGGACCCTGAAAGAATGTCCGACAGGATCGCCGCCGGGAAAGTAGAGGCGGGCCATGGTCTGGTTGATGATGGCGACGTGGGCGGCATTGTGGTTTTCAGTTTCACTCCAGATGCGGCCCTGTGCCAGCGCGATGTGTAGTACGGGGAAATACTCGGGGCTGACGAAGTTGATGCGAACCTTCTGCTCGTCGCGCGAAGACTGCCCGAGGATTTCGACGCCTGTGCCGAAGCCGTTGTTCGGAGGCGTGGCGTTGGAAGAAATGGCGGTCATGGTGACGCCGGGCACTGCGGAGACCTTTTTCTTCAGCAATTCGAAATAGGCGACGCGCTCGGCCCAAGTCTTGTAAGTACCCTCATGAACGGGGATGCCTACCGACATCACGTTGTGCGGATCGTAACCGAGAGGCGTGTGCAGGAGTCTCAGGAAGTTTCGGATGGCCGCACCAGCACTGGCCAGAAGCAGCAGGGTGAGAGCGATCTGTCCGGCGATAAGCACATTGTTGGTGGCACGGCCACGGATGCTTCCAGCAACGGTGCGGGAAGCGGACTGCATGACCTGGCTTACGTCCGGACGCGAGAGCTGCAGCGCCGGCGAAAGGCCGAAGACGATTCCAGTCAAGAGAGCAACGACGACGCTGAAGAGCAGCACCGGCAGATTGACCTGGATAGATGCTTCGTGCGGGAAGGAATATTGAGGGAGCATCCTCACGATCAGGGCAAGCACCTGATAGGCGAGCAGCACGCCAAGCGCGGCTCCGGTGATCGAGAGCAGCAGCGCTTCAGTGAGCAGTTGCTGAATAATCCGCCGCCGTGTGGCCCCGATGGCAGCGCGCAAGGCGAACTCCTGTTGTCTGGCAGTGCCCCGCGCTAACAGCAGGATGGAAACATTGCCGCAACCGATGGCGAGCAGGAAAGCGACCGCGCCGAGGAGCAGATAGAGCGTGCCGCCGAGCTGATGAACGAAATCATCGTTGAGTCCCTGGACATGAAATTTAAAATTTTCGCGCGGAAAATGATCGGGCGTTTCTTTCTTGAACTGTTCGATCAGAGGCGCGAGTGCGGCATTTGCGGCAGCATGGCTGACTCCTGTCTTGAGCCGGATGCCGACGTAGTAGGCGCGCACGCGGTCGGAGTTGACCTTCAACGGCAGGTACACGTCGCCGTCATCCCAGGTGAAGCGGGGCGCGGTGACACCGACGATGGTGTAGTTTTTGCGGACTAACTGGATGGTGCGGCCAAGCACAGTGGGATCGCCGTTAAAATGCCTCTGCCAGAACTTGTAACCGAGCACAACGACGGGCTGCGGGTCCTGGCCATCGGTGGCGTCGGAAGGCACAATGCCTCGGCCAAGCGCGGGCGGCACGCCGAAGAAATTGAAGGCGTTCGAGCTCACATACACGCCCTGAATGTCTTCCGGCAGATCGCGGCCGGTTATAGTGAGATTCCAGTCATCGCTGATGAAGGCGTCTTCGACGACGGGCGATTTCCGGACGGTCTGCCACTGCGAAGTGGTAAGCCCTATGAACCCGGCTTCCTGTCCGCTGGGAAGCGTGGCACGCAGATGGGCCATGCGGTCGGATGCGACGTACGGATATGGATTGACGAGGATGGCATAGACGACGCTGAAGACGGCGGTGGTGGCCCCGATGCCGAGAGTCAGCGAAATAATCGCCGTGAAAGTGAAGCCGGGAGTTTTCCTTAACTGACGCAAGGCGTAGCGTACGTCCTGAAAAAGGCTCTTCATAGCTGGCTCCCTTTTAAGACTCAAGACAGCAAGCCCTAAGCTGCACATGTACGGCCAACTTTCAGAGAGCATTATCTTGCTGATTCTTCGAAAATCGGACACCCGCCTGGATAGAGACTGCTGTCCGGTTTCGCGATCGGCCTGTTCGCAGCTGGACAGTTTTGTGCCTTCGATTTACTTCTCCACGTTTTTTGCTAGCATGGCGCGTAGCTGCATCATTGATTTTCTTTTACGAGGGGAAATGCCTTTGAGTCCGATGAAAAGTTTCGAAGTCTTCGGCGAGCCTATCGAGGTTCTTGTTTCCGGCGAAATGACCGGTGGTCTCTCGACGACGCTAACGCAAACTTCGCCTCCGGGCGGAGGGCCGCCGCCTCACCTTCATCTGCGTGAAGACGAAACATTTTTCGTGCTGGAAGGCGACTATGAATTTCTGCAGAATGGCGAATGGCACAAGCTTGGACGCGGCGAGACAGCGCATGCCATGCGCGGCTCGGTCCATACCTTTCGTAATGCGGGATCGACAACCGGGAAGCTCCTGATCTTCGTCACTCCGGCGGGGATGGATGCGTATCTGGAAGAGATTTCGCCTTTAACTTTACCTGGCGACATGACACAGATCATTGCCATCTCAGAACGTTACGGCATTTCCTTCCCGATGTGATGGGCGGGGGGATCGGGATTGTCTCCTGAATCACGGTCCATTCATCCTCCCACTACAAAATACTTACAGGATTCGGATCATAGTTTGACGCCTGTGTGACAACTCCAGTCGCGCTGGCACTTACCTTGGCTGCAGGCAGAGTTACACCCCAAAAGGTAGGGAAAATTCCTCATGAAAAACCCCCGATCACGAATCGGTCGGCGATTCCCCAGACTTTTCACCGGCCAGCATTCGGAGTTCTTTGCGGCTCTGGGTGCACTTGCCATTGAAGCTGACTCAGCGGTTCAGGATCGGTAACTCGAACCTTCTAACTCCTCGAAAACCCCTGAATGCCCGAGCCCTTTCTGACGAGAGGGCTCGGGCATATTTTTCGAGTCACGGAAACCGCAGAAGCCTACTTCGGGTTGACGGGAGTCAGACCGAGAGCCTGCACGTATCCCGCATTCGTCCTCGTGTTGGCGAATTGAATTTTTTTGAGCAGGTCGTCGAAAGCTTGCTGCGCGTCTTCGCTAGAAGGCCGCGCAGCGATGCGCTTCTCGGCGTTCTCAGTTCCGGGAGCAAGTTTTGCGAAGGCCAGTATTTCGTCCCAGTGCGCGGGGCGGTCGAAGGTTACGACGGAAGAAGTCGCGTCCATCTTTTTATAGGGCCAGAAACACCAGCCCGCGTGATTTGCTTCGAGTGTTTTGGTGAAGGCGGCGATCCATTCGTCTTTGTTCTCGCCGGATTCCCCGAGCCATATGGGCACATGATACTTATCGCGAAAATCGATGTATTGCTGGATGACGCTGACGTCGGTGGCCGACCAGTATTTATGAAAGGTGTACATCGCGTTCGCATCGAAGGGCTGGCCGAAGACTTTGAAGTTGGTGTCCCACTGCGCCCCGCCGAGGATGACGACGTGATTGCGGTCCACCTGGCGCACGGCAGCGACGATTTTGCGATACATCGGCTCGAGGTCTTTGTTGTACTGCTGCAGCTGCGGGAAATGCGGGATGGGTTCGTTCAGCAGGTCGTAGCCGAGAACGATGGGTTCGTTACGATAATGCGCGGCGAGTCTGCGCCAGACGGCAAGCGTGTGCTCCTGCGCTTCGGGGCTGTTGTAAAGCCACGGGTAGCCGAGGCTGTCGTCGATGTTGGTGCCGGTTTGTCCGCCGGGAGCGCAGTGGAGATCGAGGATGACGTAGATGTTGTCTTTGCGCGCCCATTGCACGAGGCGGTCGAGAAGACGGAAACCATCCGCGTTATCGCTGTCGAAGAATTTCCAGTGCAGAGGGACACGAACGGAATTGAAGCCGCTCTTCTTGAGCAGATCGATGTCGCCCTCGGTGATATACGTTTCGCGCCACTGCTTCCAGAAAGCTTCGGACTTGTCAGGACCGATCAGTTCCT
>JAATFH010000277.1 GCA_015655315.1 Terriglobales bacterium | reverse complement strand
GCGGTCAACACTGTGGTGATGCCTCGTAAGCCCCTGCCGCAGCAGGCATCTTCGCTGCAGCCTGGCGTGATACCGGCTTCAACACCGCCACCTGACGCGCCCAAGCCCGATGTGGCTCCGGCGGCCCCGCAACCTGATACGACGGCTCCCCCCGCTGCGACGGACCAGCCGCACTGAATTGTTTCAAGATCTATCTTGAACAGTAATCATTGGGATTCTTTGTTCCTTTGCGCAGCTTAGGTTCTCGAAGTGACGCCTTGTATCTCTTCCAATGCCTTCATCTCCATGCGGTGATGAGGCGCGCAACGCCGCCCTGCAATGCGAGACCATCGCTGCGTTTCCTGAAATAGCGGGCGTTGATGTCGCTTGACGTCAGCTCTTCGATCCTGCTGAAACCCGCGCTGCGCAATTCCTGCTGCATCTGGTCGGGCGAGAAGAACAGCTGGAAGGGTTCGCCTGCGATGGCCACGCGTTCAGCCAGCATATCGAAGGCTATCTTTTCGCTGAAGGTAAGGAAAGACCGTTCGAGAGCGTACTCAAAGGTCACGCCGCTGCCTGGCGGCAGAGCTGCAATCACGCGGATGGTCGCGCGGAAGGCTTCGAGCGTGAGATAGAGCGTGACTCCAAGCCATGAAAAAAAGGCCGGCTGATCGAAGTCAAAACTGGTTTGGGCAAGGCCTTCGCTCAGGGTCTGCTTTTCGAAGTCGACGGGCACAAAAGCCAGCGACGGGGGGATGTGAATGGCCGCAGCCGCCAATAGCTCCCGCTTCCATTGCTGCGTCGCGGGAAAATCTACTTCGAAGACTTTGAGCTGCTCGTGGGTGTTGCGATAGGCGAAGGTGTCGAGCCCCGCGCCTAACACGACATACTGCGTAACTCCCTGAGCGACAGCGTTGCGGAGATTGTCTTCCGCACAGCGGCTGCGCGCCACGATAAAAGCTCGCATAGCGCGAGAGAATGCGTTATTTTCCTCGCCGGGTTCCACGGCAAAAGTTGTATCGGTACCTGGGCCGAGGATACGAACTGCAATCGGGTCTTCGAGGATCAGAGGAGATTCGTCCAGGATTTGATGCACGGCGCGTCTTTTGGCGACGCCGAAAGCTGTGCGACTGGGAATGCCTTCCTGCATACAGCCGAGTGTACGCAATATGGCGTCAGGAATGCGTCAAGGCCGCGTCCAATTCCAGACGCGGCCCTGAAACAACAACTACTGCGCTGAGACTTGCCAGCTGTCCTGCGTCTGCACGAGCGTTGCGGTTGCCGTCTTCGGAGTCGAGAGATCGGCTTGCACACTGGGGAACGCTGTCTGTGTTTCCTGCGACTTCGCCCAGTCAGGAACGCCGGTCAGATCGTAGTGGTAGTTCACGGTAGCGGTGTTGGCTCCGCTCTGATTTGTTGCCGTGGCGACGTTGTCGATCGATGTCACATCGCGATGGCCATAGCAGAAGTTACCATAGCCGGGCTGGGACTGGTCCACGGTCCATACGGTGCGGCCCTTCTCGGAGACGTCATAGTCGTTGACCTGCTTCGATCCGATGAGAAAGCGCTTCTTCTCGTGCGGCGTGCGCACCAGCAGACCGGCGTCGGTGAGTGCGTGGAAGCCCTTGGTCTGCCCGTCGCTGGACGTGTCGGCCTGCACGGGAAAGTTCACCGGGCTGGCCCAGACGCAGCTGGGATGGGCGGAATAGTAGTTGTTGATCGCTGTCTTGAAGTTGGTGGTATCCGGCTTAGTTTTATCGCAACCGGCAGCACCGAGGAAGAGGCCAAAAATCGTGGCCGCTGATACAAACCGTACCTTGGAAATAAGCATTGCAAACCCTCTACCAGTTTGGATGCCGATTCTCAGCGGAGACAGTTCGCAGTTCGCTTGTTTCTACTTATTGTTGAGCGGCTTGCGCGCGAAGTAGTAGAGAGAGAAGGCCAATAACGCAAAGGCCACGATGGAGATGGCTTGATGCTGGAGCAGGTTGTAGATGGCGCTTCCCGCCGGAACCCATAGGCGAAGCTCGTTGCCTGTCGCTGTTTCGTAGAGCTTCAGGGCGACTCCCGCGAGCCCCATGACGCCGCCTGCGGCGATGAGTCCGCTGGCGTAGAGGGATCCGGGAGAGATTTCGCTGCTGGTGTCTACTTCGCCACCTCCGGCTTTTGCAACGGCGCGATCAACCATCCAGCGCACGATGCCTCCGCAGAACATCGCGAGCGTCGTGCCAATGGATAGATACGCTCCAACGGCGAAAGAAAGCGAGCGCACGCCGAGGACTTCCACGGCGAGAACGAGAAAGACACCGAGGAAGACGAGCCCCCAGGGCAGCTTGCGCGTGAGGATGCCGTTGATGACTGTGGCCATGAGGCGGCCTTGCGGCGCTGCGGCCTTTTCGCTGCCGATACCCTGCATCCACTGCACTTCGATCATCCCGGTCTGCGGGTTGTACAGGTATTTGCCGTCCGGGAGCGTGGTGGAACCGAGCGAGTTGAGCAGCATGTACCGGCTGCCTTCGACGAACTCGGTTGACTTGTCCGGTTTCGTCAGCAGGAAGCGCTGACGCGAGAAGTGCTGTTGCTGAACCTGCACACCGTCGGGCGGGGCGCTGACATTGAATGGAATCGCCTGCTGCATCGGCGTGAATTGCTCGAGACCCTTGTTCATCGCGTTGAGCGTGATGCCGATGGAAAAGACAGACACGACAACGCCGACCATGACGGCTACCTGCTGCTTCCACGGGGTCGCGCCGATGAGGAAGCCGGTCTTTAAATCCTGCGAAGTGTCGCCTGCATTCGAGGACGCGATGCAGACGATACCTCCGATGCTGATAGCGAGCGCGCCGAATGCGGGGGCGGTCCACCCGCTGACAAGGAAGATGGCAGCGACGGCCATGAGCGTGGCGATGGTCATGCCGCTGACAGGATTCGCAGAGCTGCCGATGAGGCCGCAGATGCGGCTGCTGACAGTAACAAAGAGAAAGCCGAAGACCATCACAAGCAATGCAGCGGCAAGGTTGGCGAGCCATCCCGTCTGCGCGCCGGGAATGGGCTTGAAGGTGAGAAAGAGGAAGATCATCAGCACGAGCAAGCCGCTGCCGAGGAGAACGATGTTCATCGGAATATCGCGCTCTGTTCTCGAGCTATCGCTGCCGCTTACGTTTTTGCCGATGGTTTTCATACCAGCGCGCAGGGCGCTGAAGATGGTCGGCATCGTTCGCAAAAGCGTAATGAGGCCCGATGCGGCGACGCCTCCGGCTCCCATAGGCCGTATGTAGGTGCGCCAGAGATCGCTGGGAGACATTTGAGAAATTGGCACGGTGCCGGGATAGATCGGGCCGTTAAAGTGCGCTCCGAAAAAGTGGATCGCGGGCATAACAACGAGCCAGCTGATGATGCCGCCGGCGAAGAGCGTTCCGGCAATGCGCGGACCGATGATGTAGCCGACGCCGAGATATTCAGGCGTGGCGTCGGCGCGGACGGCGGCGCCGGGAAGCCATTTTGGCTCGTAATTGGGTGTGCCGGGCCATGCTCCCAGAAGATTTTCGTTCTGGAAGAGAGTGTAGAGTGCACCGAGTCCGAGGCCGAAGAAGACACGGCTCGCGAAAGATCCGCCGCGCTCTCCGGCAACAAGTACGTCGGCGCAGGCGGTTCCCTCGGGGTAGGTCAGGTTGCCGTGCTCTTCGACGATGAGCTGGCGGCGCAACGGGATCATGAAGAGCACGCCGAGCCATCCGCCGAGCAGGGCCAGCATGAAGATACGGATGTATTCGAGGTCAAAGCCTAAAAAGATAAGCGCGGGTAGAGTGAAGATGACTCCGGCGGCGATGGACTGGCCCGCGTTGCCGGTCGTCTGAACGATATTGTTTTCGAGAATAGACGCTTTGCCCAGAGCCCGCAGCACGCTGATCGACAAGACCGAGATGGGGATCGACGCCGCCACCGTGAGTCCCGCGCGAAGTCCAACATAAACAGTCACCGCCCCAAAGAGAACGCCGAAGATGCAGCCCAGCAGGACGGCGCGGATGGTGAACTCCGGACGCGATTCATTTGCCGGGACAAAGGGTTGAAAGCCTTGCGGTGCGGCCAAAATCCATACCCCCAGAAAGCGAGAGTGTATCAGGAATAGCCGGGATTCTGCAGGTGGATGTTGCGTTGGTCAGCGCAGGAGCTCCTTTTGCGCATTTATGCCGGGATCAATCACGGGCTCTCTTACAAAGAGAAAGCTATTTCTGCTGCAACTAAGTGCAATCGACCTCCCGGATGGAGTTGCCGGTCGCCCCTGCTTCTTAGAGGTCAAAAACTTGTGCAGTACTGTGAAGGTCGGCACAGCGTTAGCAATGCCAACCTTGAACAGAAATTTAAGCAATATGGGACTCAAGATAGGTTATGGATTTCACCCGCTCATTTTGCGGAAGCATTTCATCCACGGCTTGTGTGAGTTCATCCAGGACGTTATAACGAGCGAAGCTCTTCCGTAGCCGCTCAGCCTCATCTCGATATTGCCTATTCGTCAAAATCGTGCGAACAGCACCTCGAATTTGTTCAGGGGTTGCGTATCGAGCCTTGAGGTCGATTCCCGCTCCAGTCCAGCCAATACGGGCGGCGATAATATCTTTTTCTTCCGTTTCGCCCGCAACTACTATGGGAACTCCCAGGCTGAATGCATGATTCACCGCGCCATATCCGCCATTGGTGACCATGACGTCAACCTTTGGTAATAGCCGATCAAAGGGAATGAAAGATGCGACTCTTGCGTTTTCGGGAACAATGAGTGTTTCCGTGTCTGCTCGCCCCGCCGCTACGACGACCAGGACATCTTCATCCGCAAGGCCGGAGAGAGCAGGTTGAATGACTTCGCTGAAATCATGATTTGCCAGCGTGCCTTGCGTGACAAGCACAACGGATTTCGAACCATCCAGTTCGTTCCACCATGCAGGCTCTTTGAACTCTCCAGATTTTTGCGGCAGCATCGGGCCTGCAAACCGTACCGTATCCGACATATCGCTGCGGGGAAATTCGAACGACTCGGCAGTAAATTGCAGGAAAATATCTGGCAGATGATACAGACAATCGATAAAGAAGTACGGCATAGGTGGTACGCCGTAGCGCTGCATGATTGAGTCCATACGATCGTGTACAGGCCGGAACGTCGATTGAATTTTCTGCCGTTCCCTTTTTATCTCTTCTTGACCTTCCTGAGTATCTGCCGGAGGCAAAGTGTAACCACAATCCTGACTGCTTAGGAACATCGGGTTCACGCCGCAGACAATCACCGGAGGGCGCTCGCTTTTCGGTCCCAGCAACATTGGATAGATTCCGAAAAAAGCTGTGTCCACAACAATGAGATCAAGCGGCGTATTGCTATGAATTCGTTGGATAACCTCGTGTTGGTCGGAGATGGTATCGGCGAAGAAGGTTTGCAGTTGATGCAGCTTCTGGTCAGCTAGATTACTGTGCTCCTGCGAACTGCTGAAGCTTCGATAGTCATAGTTCGCTTTTCCAGCCATAGGAGCGAAAGGGATGCCTGCAGATTCGACTTTGCCGCGAAAATGCTCAGAAGTATTGAAAGTGACATGATGACCAATGCTTTTGAGGTGCACAGCAACAGCCAGCATTGGTCCAACGTGCCCAGGGTTAGGTACTGCGCAAACAAGAATGTGGCTCAACAGAATCTCCGAAGGTAGTAATCGTTTAGGAGGCCGGCGATTGGAAATCTGCTTCACTCGCACCATCCGTCTACTGTGGTTAAAACCCAGAAAGCAGTGATTTATTCCAGCGGAGAAAGCTGGCTTTGGTGCAAGCGGCAACAGATATGTTGAGGATTGGCGCCGCGCGGACGCTATCCTAGACCATGTCCATTCGCAGGCTTTTGGCTTACGGAGCGATTTATTTTTTGTGGGGCGGATCGTTTCTGGGGATTCGCGAACTTGTTACGGTTGTGCCGCCTTTCTTTGCTGCCGGATTTCGTTTCACGCTGGCCGGGGTGCTGTTGATTGCCTACACCTACCTTCGCGGAGGGGCGAAGCATGCTCGCGGATCAAGGAGTGGAGCCGCAGTGCTCGGCTTCATCATGTTCACGCTGATGTATGCAGCGCTTTTCTGGGGCGAGATTCTGGTGCCATCGGGAATTGCGGCGGTGATCTCGGCCATCATTCCGGTCTGGATCTTTATTGGCGAGGTGGCGATTCTGCGGACGCAGAAGGCCACCTCGTTGTCTGTGATCGGAGTTGTGCTGGGATTTGCTGGAGTTGTCCTGCTGGCATGGGAAACGCCCAGGCCGGTTTCCGGTGCGGCCACCTCGACCCTTGCCATGCTGGTATTGATTGGCGGTACGCTTTGCTGGTCGGGTGGGACGCTGCTGTCACGCAGGCTGACCCTGCCTCAACCGCAGACGTTGAACGCGGGTTGGCAGATGGCCGTTGGCGGCGGTTTATTGTTTGTCCTGTCGGCGGTGACGGGAGAGCTGCGGCGTCTGCCTTCGCTTGCGGTGCTGCTTCGTCCGACTCTGGTCCTGAGTATGGCGTATCTCGTTTTTGCTGCTTCGATTGTCGCTTTCACATCCTACGTCTGGCTGATTGCCCATGAGCCTGCGACGCGCGTGGCGAGTTATGCGTATGTGAATCCGGTGATTGCGCTGCTGGCCGGGGCTGCGTTGGCGGGTGAGAGGCTGCTGGGTCTTCAGTTGGTTGGCGTGTTGCTGGTGCTCGCCGGGGTTTTTGCGACGTTGTCCGGGAAGCAGGCGGTTCCAAGTGCTCGAAAGGTTGCGGTTTGAAACGAAGAAACGGTTTGCCACCAGAATGCTGCGTGCACCACGGGCGGCATCTGGAATTGTGCAGCTTTTCACTGTATACTCTTTCGTAATGGCGGGCTGTCCCGCTATGAGAGGTGCATCTTCTGCAGTCAGCGTGATGCAAGTGCGCTCGACGTAAGACAGGCCGGTACCTCAGCATGGAGAGCGGTCGCTCGTGTGCTGCGAAGTCCGGTGGACAGCCTCTGCTGCGCTCTCTTCCCTGCTCCATGCCGCCTTTGCGGCGAATCTCTGCTGCGCTTCTCCGGCATTCCCGTCTGCGATTCCTGCTGGAAACAACTTCCCGAACAATCTGGTTGGTTGTGCACCATTTGCGGCGAAACTCTTGGCATACAAGACTTTGGCGCGAGCGAAGTTCTGCGGTGCCGGGCGTGCCGGGTCGCCACTCCACCTTTTGAGCGCGCGGTTGCGCATGGGCTCTATCAGGACACGTTGCGCGCGCTTCTTCACCTGCTGAAGTACGACGGGATGGAGCCAGTCGCGGACCATCTTGGCGGCCTTCTGGCACGGCAGGTTCTGGCGATAGAGAACCTTCCGCCGTCCATGATGGTGGTGCCGGTGCCGCTCTTCCGTGGAAAGCGGCGGCAGCGCGGCTTTAACCAGGCGGAGGCGCTGGCGAGGTCCGCGGTAAAGGCGATGCGGCGGGCGCGTCCGGATTGGACGCTGACGGTGGCGACGGGCGTGCTGGAGAGACGCCGCTCCACGCAAAGTCAGGCGGGACTAACCCCGCACCAGCGTCGCGCAAACTTGCGCGGCGCTTTTTTTGCGCCTGCTCCAGCAAAGATAAAAGGCGCGGACATACTTTTAGTCGACGATATTTACACCACGGGGGCAACGGCCCGGGCGTGCGCGCAGGCGCTGCGCCGCGCCGGAGCCAGAAGCGTGTATGTGGCCACGGTAGCGCGGGCGCAACGGCAGGAGATGATCCAGCCGCCTGTGTTGCCTGCGATGGAAGTGCCAATGCATGAGGATGTGGCGTTCTGGGATTCGGGTTTTGTTCCTGCGGCTCGCGGCGTGTAAACGCCGGAAGCTGTGCTCATTCAGGTCTTGATGCGAGGCTGGGGGAGAGATGTCATTAGGAAGAGCCATGATTCACGCGCGCAAACAGAAACATGCAATGGCTGCACGCGAGGATGTGCGGCCACACTCGGGCAGCACAATGCAGGCGCCTGTACTGGTGCTGAACGCCTCGTATGAGCCGATCAATATCTGCGGAGCGCGGCGTGCGCTGGTGCTGGTATTGAAGGGCATTGCCAAGACGGAAGAGGAGCAGGGGGCGATGCTGCATGCTGCGCGCGTGCGCATGCCGATGCCGTCGGTTATCCGTCTGCTCGAATACCGGCGCATCCCGCACCAGACGCGAGCCCTGTCGCGCAAGAACATTCTGCTGCGCGACCGCAACAGCTGCCAGTACTGCGGCGTGGTGCTCCCGGCGGGCGAGTTGACGCTGGACCATGTAATTCCGCGTTCGCGCGGCGGCCTGTCCACATGGGAAAACCTTGTGGCCTGCTGTCACTCCTGCAATCGCCGCAAGGGCAATCAACTGCTGCACGAGCTGGAAGACATGAAACTGATGCGCGAGCCGCGGCCCTTCACCCTGCACACCAGCAGGCACATCATGCGGATGATCGGCCACAGTGACCAGAAGTGGAGGAAGTATCTCTACTACTAATGGCAGTATCTGTTCCGGCCGCTTTCAAGTGGCGATGGGTTTGCCGCTATTCTGACGACCGAGGAGCGGAAGAATCCATGCGGTCTTGGTGGCATTCCTACTTCGGGAGCTTTCAGGCACAAATATATATTTTGAATGCTAGTGCCTGAAAAATTAAAAATGTAGCGGTGCTGAGACATCGCGTGGATTCTTCGTTGCGCTCAGAATGACCGTTGCGCTCTTCTGCGCTCTATCCCAACAATCTCAAATGCTTACCCTACTGAGGCTTGGTCGGCTGCTGTTGCGCCGGTTGCTGTTGCGCCGGTTGCTGTTGCGGCGGTTGCTGCTG
>JAATFH010000144.1 GCA_015655315.1 Terriglobales bacterium | reverse complement strand
CATAGGAGAAGATGCCGCTCACTGCCCAACCACCGAGAACTGCATCGTCCAGCCGGTTCTTGCCTGAGAGATATGTTCTCCCGCGTCCTACCGGAAGCTCATAGATCGCTTTGACCGCAAGAATATGCGTAATATCCGCGCTGGATCGTCCTCGGTTGTAGCCTGGAGGAGTGAACGGCTGGACGCTGCAATAAACACACGAAGCCAGGTTATCAAGCATAAGTTTGCTGAATGCATAAGAGCCGGTAAAGGTGAATCCATTGATAAACCTGCGCTCCCACTTTGCCTGGAGACCGTTGTACCAGGAGTCTCCCATATTCTGGTACAGGATGACGCTGCTCAATCCGGGATATGGCCGCGCCGCTTGCAGATCAGCATAGGAGCCCGCTGGAACATCATCATAAGATTGCCCGGAAATTCCATCGAAGACATGGTTGCCGACATAGGACAGAGTTAACGCTGAGTTCAGTGGAAGTGCCTGCTGAATCGATACATTCCATTCGTGGGTTTTTTGCGGCTTTACATTCCACGAAGGAGCCGCAACCCCGGGAGGACTGAAGGTGTTGGGAATGAGCGGAAATGCTGTCTCCCATTTTTGGTTAGACTGAGCCGTGTAGCTAGGCGTCTCGTAGCCCCAGTATGGTGGCCCGACAATAGATGAGGCTGCAATATTACCCTGAAAGCTGCTCGTAAAAATTCCGTAGGCGGCACGAAGAACCAGGTCCGAACTGTCGCGCGGTCGCCAGGCAAAACCTACCCGTGGAGAAAAATAGCCATTCCCTTCGAAAAGGCCGGAGGGTATACCTACTTGATTGGCGGGAACCCAGAAGGCCGCCGTCGCTGCTGCCAGGTAGGGTGCTTCGGGCTGAGCAGAAAGGTCGACCTTTCCGTTTGAGTCGACACCCGCGATCACTTTGCCGAGTGTGGGGTCGAAGGTAGCTCCGTTTCCAGCGACTAACTGCTTGTTGTACCAACGGTCATATCGTAGTCCCAGGTTTAATGTCAGTTTCGGAGTTATCTTGTACGTGTCCTCTGCAAAGAAAGCAGTATACGGAGCATGCTGAACTCCGAAAGGCGCCAGTGGATAGTTGCGTGCCGCCGATGATGTTAGACCGAGCAGATAGTCGGCGAAACCATCGCCGGTATATTGTCCATTGAAGGAGAAGTTGCCGCTCGCTGCGAAGGAAGAATGGTTTCCGTATACGCTCCTGTTGTCATACTGAATACCGAGGTCAATGAGATGCTTTCCCCGGACAAGATTCACGCTCGTCTTGCCATTCCAACTGTGGGACCAGAGGTGGCCATTCACTCCCCATAAATCACCGAAGCCGGTGTAGCCGCTTATCGACACAACCGGCAATCCAATACCGCTTTCCCTGCCTGCCGTTGGGAAACCCTGGATGCCGGCTTCATCTGTGTAATTGGACTTGCCGACCTGGGGACTGATGAAGGTATTGTTCGACTTCTGATAGCCAACGTCGATAGTAAAGAGAGTGTTCGGAGTAATTGTGTAGAGATAGTTCAGGCCATAGCTATTCTGAACGGTCTTGTTCGTCTCATACAAGCCCGGACCATAGCCATAGAAAAGCTGCGGACTATCGTAGCGAACCCAGCGGCCATAGATGTGCTGCTTGCTGGTGATGACGTGATCGATTCGCGCTGTACCTGAAGTGGTGTCAGTGCTGGTGGGCGCATTGGCGTGAAATCTCCCATCTGGATTATTTGCCTGCAGCAGATAAGGGAAAAAGAATTGCGCCGCGGAATCAATGCGATCCGCAGGAATTTGATTGTTGGGAAATGGCTGACCAGTAGATGGATCGACGATAGGCGTGGAAAGACTGGAGAAGTCTCCCTGAAGCATGGCTGGGGTTTGAACGGTGCTGTCGAAGATCTGATCCTGCCGTATGCGCAACCCCTCAAAGCTGCCGAAGAAAAATGTTCTGTCGCGAATGATCGGTCCACCGCCTGCGGCGCCGAACTGGTTCTGAATAAGCCGCGGAGTGGTCGTGGCAAAACGGTTCCGCGCTGAGAAAGCGCTGTTTCGCGCGAACTCCCACGCCGCACCATGGTATGAGTTCGTGCCGGCTTTCGTGGCAACGAGAACCTGCAAGGGATAGCGACCGTTTTCGGCGCTGAAGTTCGAGGTCTGCACGTTGAACTCGGCGATCGTGTCTACACTCGGAATCGCAGTGGCTCCCTCGTCCATCGAGCCGTTGGAGTTGAACCCGTCCAGCGTGAACTGAGTTTGACCACTCTGCGTCCCGGACCCTTGTATGTTCGAGCCGCGCTCCGCGCCAAATTGGCCACCAGCCTGGCCGGTATACTGCATGCCTGGCGCGAGGCTCACCAGCTGTATGACATTGCGCCCATTCAAAGGAAGGTCGCTGACTTGCTTTTGTTGAATCACCGTTTCCACAGACGCTTTCTCAGTCTGTATCTGCTCAGCGATTCCTGCAACCGTGACTTGTTCCGTCACATTGCCCAACTGCAAAACCGGTGATAACCGGGTGCGCTGACCAATCTCCAGCACGATCTTGTCCAGGTGCCATGTTCTGAATCCTGCCATCGAGACAGTGACAGAGTAGGGTCCGATGGGAAGCGCAAGTATTTCGAAATTGCCGGACGCATCCGTGGAAACCTTCTTGATTGCCCCGGTATCCAGATTTGCCACTGTCACTTCCGCACCAGCGATGACTGCGCCGCTCCGGTCTGTGGCAACACCGAGGATGCCGCACTGATTTGCGATCTGCCCTCTAGAAATAGCCGTAATGGCGAATATCAATAGCATCAAGATGAAGCTTTTTTTCATATGATCTCTCCTGGTTTTGCCGTCGATGTTGCAATGGGGAGTTTTACTCGGGGTAACTTAAGTTAGCCAATTCTGCTACGTAGACGAACTTTTAGGAATGCATACGCGCCCTCAAATAGGTGAAAACGTCCGGCCAGTCGAACAGAAGCGGCGTATTCTTCGGTACGAGCTTCTTCGTTGGAATGTGAGAGGGGTGGAGCGATTTTAGAGCATCCAAAGCACTGTGTGTAGCTTTAGCGCCTACATGCCCCATTCCAGCGATCTTCTTTCCTGATTTCCTCAAACTGTCCGAATAGCTGGACAGTTTGCTTTTTCCCTATGGCCCTGTTTGTGCTACGGGGTACAAGCGCCCGTGGGTTCCTCGAGCGGACCGCGCACACACTCCGTGCCGGCATTGGAGCACGGGCT
>JAATFH010000136.1 GCA_015655315.1 Terriglobales bacterium | reverse complement strand
CATGGCGGAACCAAGACCGAGGCCGAAACCGAATAAGATAGGAGCGGCAAAGTGCCCGTGGCAGAGTGCAATCGCAATTGAGCCGGCGATCAAGAGCAGGTATCCGCGAATGAGGCTCTTGTACAGTCCGGATTGCACCAGGAGAGCACCCGTCGAGGAACCGGCAAATTGAGCGGTGAAGAGAAAGCCCGAATGGCTGTCGCTTAGGTTCCAGACATCGCTTAACGCCGGAAGAATACAGCCGAGAAGATTAGTGCCGATACCGGTCAGGATAAATCCGAAATATAGTCCCGCCACCAGTTGCGCGGATGGCCTGCTTTCATCTTTAGGCAAGAGCACCATTCCTGTGTGTCTTCAGAGACAGCCAGCTTTCCAGAGAGTTGTGCCTGAATCGATCCAGGAATCACCAACCCGGGCAATTGAACCATGCGGAAAATGAATTTCCTCGTGGTGTCCGTGCCGGACATGCAATGGTATCGCATCGAAAGAAGCCATGCGACCAACGCGTAGCTGGCGCTAAAACGAGTCGGAAGAGGATGCGGGAAATTTGCTCTGGCGCTTCGCCGCAGCAGATGAACATTTCGTCCAATTCCGCCCTTGAACCAGCGAAAATTTACAGTTTGCCGCTACCTTGGACGCGTATACTGCGGCGTCGGGTACAGCCCCGATTCAGGAGACGCAAATGGAAAATTCCGTCATGGGTTTAACCCCGTATCTCACAATGAGCGATGCCAAAGCGGCAATAGAGTTTTACCAAAAGGCATTCAACGCAAAAGAAATAACGCGTCATGCCGCGCCGGGCGGCGACAAGCTGATGCATGTCCACATGGATATTAACGGCAGCGCTCTGATGTTCTCAGACGACTTCCCGGAGTTCATGGGCGGAAAAAGCCGCACGCCGCAGGCATTTGGTGGGACGCCGGTCGTCCTGCACCTTCATGTTGACAATGGACAGGAGACCTGGGACCGTGCCGTCGCCGCAGGAGTTACCGTCATCATGCCATTTAAGGAACAATTCTGGGGTGATCTATATGGTCAGCTCGTGGACCCCTTTGGGCACCAGTGGTCCATCGGACAGTCGGTAAAGAAACCAACGGAAGCGGAAATCCAGGAGGGTGCCGAAGTCGCGTTCGAAAGGGGCAAGGAAAAGGCCGTCCATCAATGACAGGCTGGCTTTCTGCCAGGGCATGACAGTTTGCGCGCTTGTAGCTGCCAGAGCGGATTTCGTTTCCGTAGAGTTCTAAAACAAAATCCGCTCTAAACAAAAACTGATCGAAGTGAAGCGCCTGCCGCAGCGTGTGGAGTCTATCGTCAAAACTACTTCTGGGAAGATCCTGCTCCGGCCTCCACGAAACTGCCCGACGATAGTTGGGCCGGTTGCAGGAGACGATATCCATCCCGTGTCCGCACGCGATATTTTTGTAGGTTCTTGCCCACCAACTTCACTGTAATGGCGCGCCAGCCCCGGTTAGGGTTCATCTGCGGGTAGTAGCTGAGAGAATAAAGATGCGCAAGGTCATCACGGATCGAAGCAAATGCCTGCGTTTCATCTTTCCAGCTCTTGGCGAAATAGGCTTTGCCTCCGGTCGCCTTACTCATGCGTTCAAAGACAGCCGTTGAGACAGGCTCGCTTTGCGCCTGCTGGGTGCTGATCATATAAATGATCGTTCCCGTGGATTGGGCCAACTCGGCGACATCCTCCGGCGGTACGGTGCTGGCGTTGTCGGGACCATTCGAGAAGACCACGATTACCTTGCGCCCTTTCAACTGGACTGTATCTTTCACTGTCAGCAGAAGGCAGTTGTAGAGGGCAGCATCGTCTCCGGCAACAGTGCTGCGAACACCGCGGAGAACCTGAGAGCGGTCGCCAGTCAGCGGCGCCGCTCGCGATAGATCGCGGCTGTAGGAATAAAAAGCCAGCTTGCTTACACCTTCAAGCGAACGGATAAAGTCGGCAATCGCATCCTGCGCGAAGACAAATCCCCGGTACATGTAATTGCTGGTATCGAAAAGGATAAAGACATTTGATCCGGCGAAGATGCTTGTTCCTGCAAGCCGCGCATCCTGTGTTTTCAGCGCAGCTCCGGCTTCCTGGCCTGCGTCCGCTATTTGTCCGGCGCCATGTGTCGTCGGCCTGATGGTGGGTTCGTTGCCCTCTTCAAAAGTGGAGATCGTTTGCGAAATCTTGTCCTCGGAAATCGAGAAGTCTTCCGGGCGAAGACCGCTTACATAGTTGCCTTTGCGATCCGTGACAGCGACGTTCAATTGCACAAGGACGACGTTTACACGGATGCGCGACGAGTCGTCGTCCTGGGCTGCCAGCCACGCACCGCCGCCTAACAAAAGACCCGAAAAAACCCAGAGGAATAAAAAGTATTTCTTGGCCATAACTCTCCCGGTATCCCCTCCGTGCTACTGCTTCTAGTGCTGCAAATCTGTGCCTGGTATCACCGCCAGAGCAATTTTGCCCTGACGAAATTCATCACCCGTCTCCTGCATGGCGCGCAATAACGCCTGCCAATCTTCGAGGTCGGTAGCAAAGATCTTTGCAGTCATACGGCGGGTTAATTCGGGCGCCAGGCGATTCAGCATCACCGGGGCATAGCCCATTTCATCCGCCAGACGCGCCCAGTACAAATTGCTTGACTCCCAGGACTCACCGAAGAGGCGGCTGGAATATCCGCCGAAAGCAGGAAAGGGTTTTACATTCAATAGTTCGGGTGAGTAGTTGCGAGTCAACGTAGGATGAGGCACGCCGAAGTCCTTCGACAGGCGATCCAGGTCGACATCTTTTGGATTCTGATGGCAGAGATCGTCCAACTCCTTATTTGCCGGGCCTAAGGAAGCTTCTTCTGCGGGAAATTTTCTGCGATATTCTGCAGCCAGATAGAAAGTATCCGCCGGCATCATGCGCGGAAGCATTTCAGCCATATCTGCGGGACTTCGCGTAGCCTGCTCCGTGCGCTCCAATCGGCCCGGTGTCATGCGGTCGGAAAGGATGTTCATTACCTTGGCTCGCAGCTGTGTGTCTCCCACTGAATCAGTCAGCAATTCTTCCCCGGACCGTTGATAAAGAGCGACGGCATGAAGCTCGTTCGGACTCACGCCCCACCAGCGCGGCAGCGTCGAGCTCACCAGAAGATCGGGGACAGATTCTTTCCATATCAAAGCCTGAATGTTTTCCGGGGCGATGAAATCCTCTTCGGTTTCCGCCAGCGCATAAGGCAGGTCGGCCAGTGAGCCCAGGAGATAAGCTCCTCCGCCAGCGGGCGTCCCTATGCCCACCAGTTCGGGAGCGCGCCAGAGTCGTTCAGCGCCCATAATGGTCATCCCCGAAAAGTCATGGGAACGGACGAAAAGCGGATTGATATGCAGAATCTGAGCGCCTGGGGGCTCATAGTAGGCGTAGTTCAATCCAACCAGCGTGTCGCGTAAGAAGGGAGCAAGCTGACTGCGCGCTGCTTCCAGTTGTGCTGGGGAACTGGGGCCCTTGATCACCTTTGTCAGGTCAGTTTTAATCTGCAGTTCTGCGTGGCGGCTGCTGTATACCGGGGGTGCCCAGTTCACTTTCTCTGTACTGGTAAAGATCGGGCGAGGCAGCTCGAACTCCCGTAGTTCACCGGCGAGCGAGACGAGGCGCGGACTTGCAGGTTTTCCATGCACCATCTCGTTCAGGCCATCGCTGAGGGCAAAAAGCGTGTCGAGTGAAACCAGTCGCTGGTCGTCAAGAACCGCCCTGATCCTGGCGGCCATTTCCTGGCGCATGTGCTGGCCCTCCGCGCTTTTTTGCGGTGGACCTGCCAGCAGGTCGACGATCTCGTCCTCCGTGCGGTCGGCTTTGCCCGTGGATGCGAGCATGAGTTCTCCTAAAGAGCCTCGCGCCGCGTCGAAGAGTTGGCCTGATGAAGAGATTTTGGCAAAGGGCTCAATGGTCTTTTGCCAGGAAGTATTCAGGGCCGAGACGGGAATCTCTCCCTGACGGGCGAAGATTTGCCATAGTCCAATGTTGGCCTGAAAAGCTCCCAGAGTATTGCCGCGCAGCGGGGCGTTTGAAATCCCATCGATGGCGTCCGCCACATTCACAAAACGTGTGATGGAGGTATCGTTCAAATCCGGAAATTCGGCAAAGGCCAGATACCAATTGCTGAATTGCGCAAACCTGCTGGCCAGCAGGCGTACTGTGCCCTCGGACAAGCGCTTTTCCGGAGGCCGTCCGGCATCGAGCTCGCTCAACATGAGATAGATTTGCAGCGGCCCGCTGTCAGCTTCAATGCGAGCCATGGAAACCATCGCTTCCAGAAGTTGCTCGGATTGATTCCAGCCATGAGCGCGCTTGGCCCAATCCCGGACAATTTTCGAATCGGTCTTCTGGTTGAGAATTTCCTTCCAGACTTCCAGGCTTCCGGGGACGTGCATGTTGCCGTCGGGATCCCAGCTGATACGCGTAAACAGCACGAGAAGATCGGGAGCCTTACGGAATACACTTCGCGTCGGATTGATGTCAGCTTCCGGTGTCCGGAAAGCATCGTATAGATGCCGCATGCGCGGGGTGGACGTGAGATGTGCCTGCTGAGCCTGGTTCACCCGCGACAGGGCGTCGTAATATACGGCAAGCCAGCCATTGTCCTTTGCCAGCAGGTGAACGACGAAATCTTCCGGCGAGTCGGGGCTGGCTCCCACCAGGTCTCTCCAGGCGTGTTCTGCATTGGCTCCGCCGGGCACCATCACGCGCCCTGAGCGGACACATATCTGGCTTCCATAAAAATCAAAGACAGCGGTATAAGGAAGCAGTTTTCTCAATCCTGCCGACTGCTGCAGTGCTTGCCTCGTTTCCACATCAACCTTCGATATGGCCCAATAAAGACGAGCCACGGACGGGTCGTGCACAAGCACATCGATCAAGCTTCCCGTGGCTCTCCTCCTTCCCCAGCTCAGCGTTGTCCAGTCGTTTTCGCTGAAGATGACGGGAATCCGCGTGGTGGGAAACGAGTAGCTGAAGGGAGTTCCTTTCTGGAGCGCTTCTTCGAGCCCCATCAGCGGGAAGCCGGAATCAATCGTAAGAAACGCCCTTTCGGGATTTGCAGTGACCAGAACAGCATTTTTCTGCCCGCAGTTCTGCCGCAGTCTGTACCCGAGAACCTGAATCAGGGGAATCGCCTCTTCGCAGGTCGCGACATGGATCTCGCCTGCCGGACCGGCCAGTGCTTGAAGTTCTCGTGCCTGGTGGACATACCGATCAAGCAAAAGCAGGAACTCTGTTTCTCTGCCAGCCTCATAACCCTGGATGTATACGTTGCGAGCCAGCAACGGCAGAACGTCCTCGGGCGAGGCCTTCTGGCTGATTCCAGCCATGCGTAGAAAGGATCGCAAAGGGCCAGGAATGATCACAGTGTTTCCCGGAGGGGGTGCTGATATTCGCGCTGTGCCGGGCCGAGGGGCGGCGGCTTGCTGGCCGCTGGCATAGACAGGGTAGAAAGCATACAGGCATGCAATGCCTGCAAACAGAATGGCAAATCGACGAATAGGAGCCCTCATCACCCGAACACCCCTTCAGAACCCGTGAGACGCGGTAACAGGATGTGGAATCATCCACATCTGCGTGAGAAGGCCGACCGTAACAAGGATGAAATCGACTATTTAGATTTGTTTACGTTCCATTCCGTGCCGTCGTCTGCCGATTCTCACTTTCGCGGACAAGATATACCATTGCACTCTTGAGTCCAAGATTTTTCAGAGCTTCTAACAAAGAAGACTTTGATATGCAATCAATCCGACGGCGGTTACTCTACTCTGGTTCCGCAACCAATTACCAGAGAAGAAGTTATGAAATTTCTGGAATCAGCTGGATTCACCGCCAATCATTAGCAAGATTCTGAAAGCCGATTTCATTTCATGAATGAGGAAGGGAATCGGGAATGCACTCAGGCATTCGCTGTACAACAGGAAACAATCCCAGGTCGTGTCGACATATAGAACACCTGCGTTGTCATCCTGAGCGGAGTATGGCGCGTTTTTAGCGCCGGGCGCAGTCGAAGGACCTGCTTTTTACCGGTTTCGCCCACATTTTCGCTCGCCGAAAGAAAAACAGATCCTTCGCTGCGGCTCAGGATGACAATTCTTTGTTGAAAGAAATACTTCTCTTGCGCGTGTATGCCGATACAACAGAAACGGCCAGAAGCTTTTGCTCTTGGCCGTTTCGTTCATGACCGGTATTGACTGGTCATTCTAGTGGACAACGATGGTGGATGCTGGATTGGTAAATAACGGCAGAGCTGTTGACGAGTAGACTCCCGCAGCGGCGGAGAGCCGTTCGTTTCTGTGAACATCCGACGATACCTGCACCGGAATTTCGATGGTCTGTTCCGCGCCGGTGTCGATCCTTCCGATGGAAAGCACAACTTCGTCGCCTTGCAGCGAAACGGTATTGCTGGGCGCTCCTGCGAAGGATACATCTCTTGGCAGCTCAAAACGAACTTGTGCGCCGTTCAGTGCATACCGCGAGCGGTTCTTGATGAAGACTTTGTAGGTGAGTGTTTGTCCGGCACGGATCTTGTTCGGAGCTGTAAGGATTGCGATTGCCGATGTGGCGATTTCCGGCTTAACGACGGTCCACTTGTCGAGGAGCACCGAGGGGCCGGTCGCCGCGACTGAGGTGACCTGTCCGGTGGAAGGATCGATTTCCGTATCCGGAATTGGATCGTTCAACGGCTGTCCATTGATGTCAGTGCCGTAAGGCGCGGGATCGGCGGAGGTGGCCGAAGATGTTGCCTGCAGCGGTTCGGTGATCTGGTAAAGCGTCAGCTTGTTGTGATCGACAAGGATGTCGCCGAAAGAGAAGATCTTCGACTTGAACTTGGTGGTGATCTTCGTTCCCTGTCCGGCATTGGGGACGAAGTTGACCATTTCAGGATTGGTCAGGTTGGTATCCAGCCACGACGCGGGTCCCTGGGGAACCGTCAGCCCTGGCTCATCGGTGAAAGTTCCGGTTGCCGAGTCATCCTGATCGAGACCGACGCCGCTGCCGCGAGGAGGTGCACCGTTACCGTCGAAGTCGCGGTTGCCGCCTGCGCCTTCAACCAGGTAGAGAACGCCGTCGGGCACGGTGTCGTGGGTGCCATCAAAATGCTGATCGACGAGGACCAGTGGCGAGCCCCCGGTGGAGGGAGTCGACCCGGTCCGAGTCGTCGACCGAATCGGAAGGGAGCGCTGGTAGTTATGCTCGTGTCCGTTGAAGACCATGTTTACGCCATGATCTTCAAGCAGCTTGGCCACCGCGCGCATCTGGCCATTGACGATGGTCGCGTCGCCGGAGGAGAACGCCGGCTGGTGATAGACGACGATCTTCCAGGGCTGTTTGCTGGAATCGAGATCGTTGATAACCCACTGACCAAGCGCCGAAGGATAGGCGGTGAAGGTGGGCGGAGCTGCATTGAAGGCGTTGCCGCCGGGCAGGTTGTCGTTGAAGATGTGCGGATTGGCGTCCAGGAAGAGGAAGTGGGCGTTGCCGTAATCGAAGGAGTAGTTGCTCTGGTGATCGATCTGCAGCTTGGCGCCTTTGCCCGTGTCAACCTTGGTCGAGTTACGGAACGCTTTGATGGCGGCCGGTGAGTTGTAGTTCTGTCCCTGATAGGAAAAGGTGAAGCCGGTGGCGGCGAAGGTGTTGGTGTCGCCATTCCAGGCATTCTGGATGTCGAAGCCCTTCGGGCCGTTCTGCGGGTAGTAGAAGTCGTTGAAGTAGGAGAGAGCGTCGCCGCCGCTGAGGTTGCCGCTGAAGGCGGGCGCCGAATTATCCGCCAGAAGGTTGGCGGAGACACCGGTGCTGCCGAGATCATGGTTGCCGTCTACGAAGTAGAACAGCTTGCTGCGGAGAATCGGCGCGCCGGTTTCATTCGAATCCTGATCGTTGTTGTAGACCGGGAAGAAGAAGTCGCGATAGTTGTCTTCCGAACCTTCGTTATAGACGTTATCGCCGGTGTTGAGAATGAAATCGACTGGGGGCCTGCGCGGTTCATTCGGGAGCTGGATATTGCCGGCATTGTTGATCAGGTGCGCGATACGAGCTTCGTAATTGATGACAACGGCCGGGTTGGCGTTCGGAACAACAGGGAAGAAGCCTTCATCGCCCACGACAACGAACGAATAGACGGAGCCTTGTTTGCGGGTGCGGAAAGACGAAGCAAATCCGCCATGCGGCAGGCCGGGACCGGTAACACGATACTGGTAAACCGTGTCGTATCGCAGATCGCTGAGCAGGGCGGTGTAGTTGGCGTGCGCGCCATACGCTCCGGGTACAGGTGGGAGCGCTGGATCGGCGGCGAGGTAATTGTCGACGACGCGGGCCCTGGGAGTGACAAAGCGGCGGTCGTGCGGGAATGCGCTGACCTCGACCTTATATGCAGAGGCTCTCGGATTGCTTTCATCCGTCTGCCAGGCAACAACGATCTGGTCCGCTGGACCGAAAGCGCCGTTATCGCCGGGTTGGATGTAAGGAGAGAAGGTGATTTGCTGACCAAATACTGTCGGCGCAAGCGCAACGCTGGCCATCAGCGTTAACGCGCGCAGGAGGGGGGGCATACCAGTCAGTGGGGATGACTTCATTCAGTTCTCCTTTTGTGCTCCAGTGACTTCGCAGACGATGCGGTTGACGCAACAGTGGGAGTGTGACCGTCATCATCCGGCGAAGACAACGGCGAGTGTATGCGCCACCCCGTCCCTCATAAATGAAAGAGACTTCATATTTGCGTGAATTAAATTCGTTTGGACGACGGGCGCGCAGCCAGCATTTTGTCGTTGCCGAGCGGTATCCTCGGCAAGAAATTTAATCTGTTCGCAATCATCTCCATTCAGTCTTAATCTGCGGCGTCTTTCGAGAAGAGGCTGCGGAAACTTATAAAAAGAGAGAGCGATGAAGACAACGAGACGGCGCTTCCTGCGGCATATGAGTTGGCTGACTGCGGCCGCAGCCGCACACGGAGCACAGATGAAGCACGACATGGGTGTTCCCGCGCAAACACCAGGCCCGTTGCTCGATACCAGCGCCCTGGCTCGATTCGTCGATCCGTTACCGATTCCCGTGCAGGCAAAACCGTCGGGATTGCGTCCGAGTCCTGTCGATTCTTCGACACACATTCCCTGTTACCGGATTGCGATGCGGCAGTTTCAGGCGAAGGTCCATCGCGATGTACCGCCGACGACGTTCTGGGGCTACGAGGGGTCCTGTCCCGGGCCGACTTTCCATGTGCGCAGAGGAGAGCCCGTTCTGGTCGAATGGGCCAATGAACTGCCGCATCGGCACTTTCTTCCTATCGATCACACCCTCCACGGGGCGGAGGCGGACAAGCCGGACGTGCGTACCGTGGTGCATCTGCATGGCGGCAGGACCGGCCCGGAAAGCGACGGATACCCGGAAGACTGGTTTGTGCCGGGAAAGTCGGGAACCTGTTACTACCCGAATCAGCAGGAGGCCACCGGCCTCTTTTACCACGATCATGCCATGGGAATTACCCGGTTGAATACAGTCGCTGGCCTGACGGGTTCGTATCTGATCCGGGACGAATTTGAAGACGCATTGAACCTGCCGAAGGGACCGTATGAGATTCCGCTGGCCATCTTCGACCGCTCTTTCCAGCCGGACGGCCAGATTTACTATCCCGTTTCCGGGAAACCCGACGCACCTTGGGTTTCCGAGTATTACGGCAGCGCGATTCTGGTCAACGGCAGGATTTTCCCGT
>JAATFH010000256.1 GCA_015655315.1 Terriglobales bacterium | reverse complement strand
GCACCTGACGCCCGCTCTGCTCTGGATGATGGGCCCGAATGGCTTCGGAAACCTGCTTGTCGATGGGCATGACTGGGTTGAGCGCCGTCATCGGCTCCTGAAAGATCATGGAAATTTCGCGTCCACGTGTCCGGCGCATCGCCTCTGCCGGGAGCGCGAGCAGATCGCGGTCAGCGAAGCGAATAGAGCCGCTCACCTGAGCCGCGGCGTCGAGCAGACGAAGGATGGCAAGGGCGGTCACGGATTTCCCCGAGCCGGATTCCCCGACGAGGCCCAGCACTTCTCCGGGCGCAATGCTGAGGGTCAGACGATCGACTGCGAGACGGCCCTGGAAGGCGATGGAAAGTTGTTCGAGTTCGAGCAAGGCGTCCACCAGAGAATCATAGCGCCTTACCGCGCCTGGCTCGAAGGCATCTCCTCAGTGCAGGCTTTCAAGAATTGGACCGGCCCAGGAAAAGAGGTAGCTGCCGATGGCGGGAAAGAGAGTGGCGAGTACGGTGACAATCGGCAGCCCTCCTACAGCGAGCATGTGCTTCAGGAACGCCATGTAGCGAACCTGACCCGGCGTGCTGTTGCTCATCCTGCTCAGGATAGCGTCGCGGTCCATCTGCGCCAGTACGGTTCCAACCGTAAAGAGCAGCGCGGCCAGGGTGATTGTGGCGGACCACGCGATGATCTGCGGCCGGTCGAAGGGATAGCTGATGGCGGCAAGCAGGGTGAGCAGAAAGCCCAGCGACATGAAGGTCATCAGGTTTTTCATCTGCAGCGTGACATAGCGAACATACGCTCCCATGCGCATGGCGATAAATTCATTGCCGATCTCGACGAGACAGTTATCCGGAGCCAGGACAGTGCCGCAGGGCGAAGGGACATCGGGGCGCGACTTCGGGCAATCTCCCGCCGGCACGGCGCTCTCTCCTTCTTCCGATTTCTCGGCCTTGCATGCGGACCCGGAGAGGAAACAATCGGGGCCGCCGCGTTCCCAGCTGGTGCGAATTGCCGGTACTTCCGAGAGCTTGATCGCATACTCGTTCTGCTTGTGGCTGAAGTTGACATAGGTCTTGTTGTCGAGCCACTGCGCATCGCGCATTTCCTGAAGAATGATGCGCATCTCGTGCAGGTTATCGATAAGCAGAGGCGTCTTTTCTTCGGCGACAGGCGGCGCGACTCTAAGGTATTCGAACCAGCGCATGGGCAACGTCACGACACGGCGTAACCCAGAATAGGACCAGATGGGGTCGATGGAAAATACCGAGGGCAGGCGGGAGAAGGCGAAACGCAGCGGTGAACCCTCCAGGCAATCGAGTCCGCTGCGCAGTACGCTCCAGATGCGGGTAAAACGTGCCCAGAGCCACAGAACCGTCCAGGTGCTGAGGATAAAGTTAAGCGTGTAAAGCCAACCGATGTAAGGTGTGTCGAAGGTCGAAAAAAGTCTCTGCGGATGCAACAGGAGGCAGGCAAGCAGAACGATGGCCGCAAGCAGTTTTCCATCCCCGCCGGGAAGCCCGTACCAAAGCTCGGTGTAGCCGGTGAGCCTGACTTGCCACGAGGCGAGATCCAGATAAGGCCAATGGACCAGGGGCAGGCCAGGATTCCGCGACACCGCCATGCTCAGCGCATTGAGGTTCACAACAGCCGCAATCAGAAAGCCGAGCGACACGAGCAGCAGAGGCAGGATCGGGCACGCGCCGGACGTGAGACGGAAACTGCGTGACGCAAAGGCGAACCCGGTCTGCCTGTCGGTAAGCTGCAGGCAAAACAGTCCAAGCGATATCACGATCCATAAAAAAGACAGGCAGGGCAGCAGGAAGCCCTCGACCCGGATAAAGAACCCTTTGCCCAATTGCTTGCAGCGCCTTGACAGCAGCAGGAATAGGGTTCCAGCCATGCAGAACTGCAGCATGAGCACGATCAGGGTGAACCCGGCAAAGACGGTCGTTTGCATCGGGAAGCGTTGGATGCCAGCCGAAATAGAGGTGACATCCTGCACTTTTGCCTGATAGGCAATAACCGGAAACAGCAGGTATGCAAGAAGAAGAACCAGCTGCGTGCTTATGTTCAGCAGCCACCAGCACTGGCCCGTGAACAAACGCGACTGCTCGCAGGTGGGCGTGGCGGGCATCAGGTAGTAGGTCAGCATCTGATGCTCGGCTATTTTCCTGGCCCACGCTTTGCTGCTGTTCCGCAGCTTGGCATGCAACGGCATTCCCGCAAGAAAAAAGAGGAAATGAAGCACGGCAACGAGGAGGACGGCGAGCGTGACGAGTGTCCACAAGATAGGCAGCGGCTCCGGCGGCGTGTCGGTCAACAACAGGATGTTATCCGAATCGTTCGAAGCGGGATCGTCAGGGCGCTCGCCGAAGTAGGCTACGGGCCAGAAGTCTCCCCCGGAGGCGATGCCGATCCAGGGAGCCATGGCATAGCGTTTCTGCCCGAAGGGCGATTGAAGGAGAGAAAGATGTCCCGGCTTGATCTGTAGCAGGGCGGCCAGAAAAACAGCCTGTTCGCGGCTGTTGGTAAAGGTGAGCGAGTGGCGCGACTCTCCGCGGAACGGAGTTTGCAGATATGAGTTCTGGAAAAGTGGAAAGCGAGTGACGACCAGCGTTCCGTCCAGATCGAAGTCGCCTCGCAGCCGCGTAAGAAGCCGCTCGGCATTGAAAAGAACGAGACGGCTGTCGGGACATTCCTGCCGAAAATAGCGGGCAAGAAAAAGCTGATCCAGCGGATCGCTGGTCCTGATCACGATGGCGCGTGCGTGCAGATGCTTGATATTCGATGCGATGGCTGCGAGCACGCTCTCGTTCGAAACCGGCGATTGCGGCGCAAACTCCGGTACCGCGTCCAGCGGGTCTTCCAGTTCATCGCGAAAGTTGAGAGAGACATTCGCGCTGCCCGTTGAACTCTCTTCTTGTGCCTGGCTGGCAGAGGCATTCTTGAGCGTGCTGCCATAGACCCGGCGCACATGGGAAATGCCGCGCGGGAAGGTGAAGCGGCGCACAAGATTCATCAGCGGACTGCATCGATTTGTGGCTGAGGTCGGGTCGGATATATTGCCGCCGTACGCGGTTTCGTCCTCCTGCAATACAGCGACGGGCTCGTCGGAATGCCTGCCGGGACGCGCTTCCTGTCCAAGAAACCAGCAAAGGGCGTCTTGATCGAGTTCGGCAAGGGTGGCTTTCTTGCCGGCGGATGGGGTGACTTGGCCGCCGTCCTCGTTGAGTTGGACAAGAAAAGCGTTTGCCGAATTCGTGCTGACAGACCCGCTCAGAACATCGAAATAAAGATGTGGTTGCGTTTCCTGCTCAAGAGTGCGCAGTCCGGGCGTAGATGCGGAATAGCTTGGACCTATCCAGCGTATGCGGGATGTTGCCTCCGGCTCGTCCGATTGAGATGTGCGAAAACCGAGGCTCAGAAGGGTTCGCACCGCACCCAGAGCTTCCCGTCCGGCAGCCAGATTAAGGCCGTAAATCGGAGATTCGGGGACTAAGACAAGAATCAGCAGGCTATCCGGATTGGCAAGCTGTACGCTGCCCGCGCGCGTGCGCCTGCGAAAGAGCAGCGCTCCCGGTTCATTTCCAAGTCGTTCGCGGTATCGGTCCACTTCCCGGGCGTCCTTCAGGTCTTTTGACGCGGCAAGATCGGACGCTTGCCATGGGGTCGCGATCCTCTGAAAGTCATAGCCTGCGGTGGACGCCGCCTCCTGCAGCGCGGCAATGTCGCGGTCGAAGTGCAGGGCTTCAGAGGATTGCAGCGGGTCGGGCACCGTGGCGATGAGCACCTGGCTGTCTTTCACGCTGATTTGCGGAAGCCCCGAGGGGAAAAGCGCGGCCAGATCTGACGGTGTGCAGGCAAGCGGCTGGTTTTCGTGCGAGCCTTTTTCCGCCGGGCTGGCAGTTGGCTGCGACGCCGGTTGCCGGACTCCGAAGTAAAGCCGCAAAGCCTCGAAGGCGTAGCACGTGCGCTCGTCTTCCGCTACGGCGGAAGTTTCCGGAGATCCGGCTCCCTGGCTGCTGGATTCGCTGTGGGGCGCGGCAGCTCCCCGACCCGGCCCTGGCCCGGCAACGTGCGATATCGCAGAGGTAAGAATCAGCAGCAATAATGCTGAACCACCGAACTGGCGGTACATCGGCATACTCCCGAAAGAGGTTCTTGCCTACATAGGGACGGAAGGGTTATCGATCGTTTCGGCAAAGTCTATGTGGCGTGCCAATCATAGCGCAGCACGCGCATCTCATACGAAAAGAGACTTCGGCGAACCATTTCAATCAATTTCCCGTCGTGGCCTGATTGGCGATCCATTGACGGAAGCAAAGTGGTTTGCTTAGTAATGGAACATGGCCGCCCTGTGGCACCGTCATCTTCGGAGTGATCGGCAAATCTTTAACCCGGTGCACAGATGCGGTGTCATTTTCATTTATTCCAGGCGAGAGGCTACCGGTCATGTGCAGAAACATCAAAAATCTTTTCAACTTCGACCCGCCCGTCACCGACGAGGAGATTCGCGCCGCTTCACTGCAATTCGTGAGAAAAATCAGCGGCTTCAATAAGCCGTCGAAGGCAAACGAAGAGGCATTCCTCAGCGCTATTGAGGAAGTAGCCGCTGCTTCAACCCGCCTTCTCCGCTCACTTGAGACCGTCGCCCCGCCGAAGAATCGCGAAGAAGAGGCTGCGAAGGCGAAAGCCCGCTCGGCTGAGAGATTTCCAGCACAGATTTAGCAAGAACTCAGCCGCGTGCAAACCACCGCACGCGCCCGCTCTTCTCCGCCGACTGGAACAGGTACACGCTCAGGATCGTGATCAAGGGTTCCAGCGGATGCCGGAACCGGGCACCCGGCGTGACGACGTAATAGCTGATCGGCAGGAGTAGAAAAGCAAAAATAAACAGACCAGACGCGGGAATCCGCCGTCGCCACGAAAGCCAGGCACCCAGTATCCCTGCAATCGTCAGGAAGGAAAAATTGATTTCGCGAATATATTCGCCTGCCGCGGCACGCCCTTCATCGGTGTGCGGAACGCCGATCCAGTAAAAATAAACTCGCTTCAGGCTGATCGCTACAAAATGGACACGATGCGAGCGAATAAATGCCTTTGCCATATCCCCGTGCAGCTTCACATAGCGAACCTCACCCATGCTCCGGTAAACGCCAATCTGGCGCGCGCCGTCTACGATTGGCAGCGTGCCTCCCCAGGGGAACCCTATCGACCCGGGCCCGTTTCCCGCATACAATTCCGCGCCCAGATTTCCGCGAATCGGAATGAAAGTATGGAAGACACGCCAATTCCGGATAGCCCAGGGGCTCAGGCATGCCAGGAAAACGATGCCCGAAAGAACCGCTCCGCTAACAGCTGTCCGCTTGTCCATCGCGGTGAAGACCAGCCACAGCCCGCACACGGGAAGAAACAGCAGCGGCGACGGATTCGACAGCGCGACCCCCGCCCACAGCAGCCCAAACAGCAGCCAGTATCGCGGCGTATTTTTTGCCTCTCCTCCGATGCCGCGAATTCGCAGCGTGATTACCAGGACCCAGGCAAAGAGCATGGTCGTGAGCGACATCTCCCACACCCAGCGCACGGCATACTGCATGGCTGCCGGATACAGCACCCACAGCCATCCCGACCATTGCGCCACGCTCGCGCCATTGCGGTCTTTTCCATAGCAGCGCGTCACAATCTCGTAGATCGCCGGAGCCGTCGCCGCCGAAAAAATGCTGTTGATCGAAAGAATGACCCAGCCGGAAAGGTGCGAATAAATCCCGAAGAGCTTGAAAACTCCTGCGAGGATCAGCGGATAGACGGGAGGCGTCCACGCCGTGGGTCCGGTGTTGTTTACGAAGGGATCGGCATAGCCGTGGCCCAGAGCCAGCGCGCGGGCAATCCGCCCCATCTCCCATCCGAACTCAAAATTGTCGTTGAATGTCTTGAAGCGGTAGCTGCGCGCGATCGTGATGTACAGGACCCGCACCAGCAGGCCTATCCAGAACATCGTCCATGGCGAACGCCAGTGGATGCGGCATATCCAGCCGGTTCGATGCGCGCTGCTTTCGTCTGCTTTTATGACAGCCATTTCAGTAGTCGGATCGCGCCCATCGAAGCTGGCTTGGAGTGTGCCGAGGCGTCGGTGCGCGCATGGATCTCATCTCTTCTTTCCGCATAGTATTCGTAAGCGCGCGTCAGCATCTCTTCATTCGTCAGCGTCGGCTTCCAGCCCAGTAGTGTCTGTGCCTTTGTCGTGTCGAAGAGGAAGTCCTCGGCAATCATCTGGTAATGATAGGGCCCCAGTGGCGAAACCTTCAGCTTATGCGCCAGCTTCATGGCCGTCAGCGCAGGCCATTTTGGCAGCGAGCGCACGCGCGACCGGCTGCCCGCATTTTGAATCACCGCCTCGTAGACCTCGCGCAAGCTCTTCACGTGGTCGGAGCCGACATGAAACGTCTCCGAGCCCTTGTAGTCCAGCGCAAGAATACATGCTGTCGCCAGATCCTGCGCGTAGATGAACTGATAGCGATTGTCCCCCTTGCCTACAACCCAGATCGTGTTGCCATCGTTCATGAACTCGAAGAGGATGGCGAGCAGGCCAAGCCTTCCGCTGTCGATGATGGTCGGAGGGCGCAACGTAACAATATCCAGATCGTTGGAATACTTCGCCAGCGCCTGCTCCGCGGCCAGCTTCGACTTCCCGTAAATTTCAATCGGATTGGGCGGTTCCGATTCATTCACCGGATGCCCCAGGTTGCTCGCCCACAGGCAATTCGTCGAAATGAATACGAGCTTCTTCACTCCGGCAGTGCGGCATGCCTGTGCCAGATTGACGGTTCCATCGATATTCGATGTCCACAGTTGATCGGGGTCGATCTTTCCATGAGCCAGCATTGCCGCGCAATGAATCACGCCGTCGAAGCGGTGTTCGCGAAACACTTTCGCCAAAAGCGCGGTGTCTCGCAGGTCCCCTTGTATGCTCTGCAAGCCGGGTAGCTTGTCTGCGTCGCAAAGAAGGTCGAAATTCACGCAGGTGAAGCCTTCCGCCAGCAACCTGCGCTTAAGCACACCGCCAAAAAAACCGGAGCCGCCGGTAACAAGAATATGAGGCATTTTCTTCAACTTCATTAGTCTAAATTGTTGCGCCAACCTCTCCGTATCAGCCTGACGAAATACGGAGCCTTATCCGGCGTGCACGCGACCCTAGATTCCGCGCACAATTCTCCATATATCGCACCGGGCTTGGCGACTTTGGAGCCGTGCGGTAGCCTTTGGTAAGAAACCAGGGAGAGAACAGTCAGTCATGAAAGTCCTCATCATCGGCTCCGGGGGCCGGGAGCACGCACTTGCATGGGCAATTCGGAAGTCGCCGCGCGTGGGCGAAGTGGTTTGCGCGCCGGGAAACGGCGGCATCGCACAGGTCGCCCGTCTCGTGAACGCAAACCAGAAAGATGTCAACGATCTTCTGCGCCCGGTGGTGGCAGAGAACCCTGACCTGACCGTGGTGGGGCCTGAAGTGCCGCTCGCTCTCGGGCTGGTGGACGAGATGCAGCGGCGCAGTCTCGCGGTCTTCGGTCCTACGCGGGCTGCGGCGATGCTCGAAACGAGCAAGGCCTTCGCCAAGCGGTTCATGCAGCGGCACAAGATTCCGACCGCAAACTACGCCGTATCGGCCACGCAGGAAGAGGCCCTGGAGGCACTTGAGCTTTTCCATCTGCCTGTCGTGATCAAGGCCGACGGGCTGGCCGCGGGCAAGGGCGTGCTGATCTGCAACACGAAAAAAGAAGCGCAGGATGCCATCACCGGACTCTTCAGCGGCAAGCTGCTGGGAACGGTCGAAACGAGCGTTGTGATCGAGGAGTTTCTCGAGGGCGAGGAGATTTCCTTTCTCGTTTTAAGCGACGGCAAACATGTAGCGCCGCTGGTTCCGGCGCAGGACCACAAGCGCATCGGCGAAGGCGACACCGGACCGAACACCGGCGGCATGGGCGTCTACACGACCGATGCGATACTCGACCCGCAGATGCGCGAGTGGATCATGAACCACATTGTGCAGCCGACCATCGACGGTATGGCCGCCGAAGACACTCCATTTGCAGGCGTGCTCTATTGCGGGCTCATGATGACCGCGCGCGGCCCGATGGTGCTCGAATACAACGCGCGTTTCGGCGACCCGGAGACGCAGGCGATTCTGGTGCGCCTCGAAAGCGACCTGCTGGAAGGACTGGCGGCATGCGTCGAAGGCCGTCTGGGCAGCACAGAGTTCCGCTGGCGGCAGGGAGCTTCAGCGTGCGTGGTCGCGGCCTCGCAGGGGTATCCCGGCAGCTATATCACCGGCCAGCAGATCACCGGTCTCGACGAGGCGGCGAAGATTACAGGCGTTGAAGTCTTTCACGCGGGAACCACGCTGCTCGATGGCAGCTACCTGACGAATGGCGGGCGCGTGCTGGCGGTGACAGCCGCGGCGGATTCGCTCGAAAACGCGCTGGGGCTGGCCTATGAAGGCATCGGCAAAATTCATTTCGACGGCATGTATTACCGGCGCGATATCGGGTATCGCGCGCTGAAATCGAGGGCTTAACCATGGTCATCCAAGACGATCTCGTCGTCGATATCGCAACGCCCACCGGGCCGATGCGGAGTTATTTTTTTCATCCCGCCGCAGAGGGCAGCTATCCAGGCGTGATTCTTTACTCTGAGATATTCCAGCTCACAGGTCCGATTCGACGCTTCGCGTCCTTCATCGCCGGTCATGGATATGTCGTCGCAGTGCCCGAGGTCTATCACGAACTGGAGGCAGCGGGCACCGTTCTTGCCTACGACCAGGCGGGCGCCGACAAGGGCAACGAAGACAAGTATGCGAAGGAGTTGTCTTCCTACGACGCCGACGCGAAAGCTCTGATTGCCCATCTGCAAACCATGCCGCAATGCAACGGACGGCTCGGAACGATTGGCATTTGCCTGGGCGGACACCTTGCCTTCCGCGCTGCTATGAATCCGGAAATTCGCGCCGCCGCCTGCTTCTACGCGACAGACGTTCACTGTGGAACGCTGGGCAAGGGAAAGAACGACGATTCGCTGGCGCGCGCCGGGGAGATCAAGGGCGAGCTGCTGCACATCTGGGGACGGCAGGACCCGCACGTTCCGCTCGAAGGCCGCATGAAAATCAAGGCGCGCCTCGACGAAGTAAACGCGAACTATCAGTGGTTTGAGGTCAACGGAGCGCACGCTTTCATGCGCGACGAGGGCTACCGCTACGATCCGGAGCTGGAATACCAGTGCAAGGGGCTGGTGCTGTCGCTGCTGCACCGGCGGCTTGCCCTATAGGAGAAAGAATGAGCCACTGCGCTGTCACTCTCGAAGATCTGCTCGCTGACTTTGAAGCCAACTCTGCCCGATGGAGGAGGTTTTTCGAGGCCAATCCCGGCGCGGCGCTCGTTCCCACCGACATTGCCGGCTCGAAAAATATCGGCGAGCTGGTGTGGCACATTTATTCTGCCTCGTTCCGGCATGCGCAGCGACTGCTCGGGGAAGAGGTGACCGATCTGGAATCGTTTACTACCGTTCGCAACATCCCCGCCGCATTTGCTCTTGAAGCCGAGGCTGTGAAAAAGCTGCGGCACTTTCTGGAGAATGTATCAGAGACAACGCTCGACGAACTCTTCGAGTACAAATCGCGCATCACGCAGCGGCTGGTTTCAGGAACGAATCGCAAACTCTGCCTGCATGTGATGGTGCACGCGATCCGCCACTGGGCGCAGATTGGAACGCTGGTGCGCCTCGCTGGTTATCCGCCCGGCTGGCCGCAGGATATTGCATTCAGCGAGGCGATCCGATAGCAGGAATGACTGCCAGTTTGCTGCTTGTGTAATTCGTTAAGCGGTACCGAGAGATACGAGCGAGCAACGTTTTATCCATCAGTAACGAGTTGTCATCCTGACCTGAAGGGGAAGGATCTGCTTTTTTTTCTGAGCAGCGAAATGTGAGCGGAGCCGGGAAAAAGCAGATCCTTCGAGTCCGCTCAGGATGACAATCAAAATGTCCTAGCTGTCCAGCTTCTTGGTTACCAGCTCATTCAGCAGCGCCGGGTTCGCCTGTCCCTTCGATAGCTTCATCACCTGGCCGACGAAGAAGGCCGCAACCGTCTTCTTTCCGCCGCGATACTGCTCGACCTGTTTCGGATTGGCAGCGATGATTTCGTCGATCATCTTCTCAATCGCAGCTGGGTCGGTGATCTGCTGTGGTTTCTCGCGCTCGTAGACGACCCCAAAATCTTCACCCGTCTCGAACGCGGTGTCGAAGAGCTGCTTGAGCTGCTTGCTTGAGAGCTTGCCCTCTTCGGCGAGATCGGCGGCGAGGGCAATGCCCTTCATCGTGATCGGCGACTGCTCCAGTTCAAGCCCCTTGGCCTTGAGGCGGCTGGTCAGCTCGCCCTGCACCAGATTCGCCACGCGCTTGGGACTCTTTGCCGCCTTGGCCGCAGCTTCGAACTGGTCGGCAAAAGCGCGCGTTGCCGTCAGCGTCTGCGCATCCTGTTCGCTGATCTCATATTCGGCGATCAAGCGCTTGCGGCGCGCTTCCGGCAGCTCCGGCATGAGCTTGGCAATCTCCGCCTTGAGGTGCGGCGTAAGAATGAGCGGCGGAAGGTCGGGTTCAGGGAAGTAGCGATAATCGTGCGCCTGTTCCTTCGAGCGCATGGAGTAGGTGCGGCCTTCGTTTGCATTCCACAGGCGCGTTTCCTGCACGACGCGGCCGCCGCTCTCGATCAATTCCACCTGCCGCTCAATCTCGTATTCCAGCGCAGAACGGATGAAGCGGAAGCTGTTCACATTCTTGACTTCCGCTTTGGTCCCGAATTTCTCCTGCCCGCGCGGACGCACGCTCACATTGGCGTCACAGCGCAGCGAGCCTTCTTCCATGTTGCAATCGCTGACGGCGGTATAGAGCAGAATTTCCTTGAGCCGCGTGAGATATTCGTAGGCTTCGTCGGGCGTGCGGATATCGGGCTCGCTGACGATCTCGATCAGCGGCGTGCCGCAGCGGTTCAGGTCGACATACGTGCGCGTCGCCGAGTCGGGAAAGCCGTCGTGCAGGCTCTTGCCCGCGTCCTCTTCCATGTGCAGGCGGGTAATGCCGATGCGCTTTGCGCCCTGCGGCGTGGGCACGTCGATCCATCCATGCTCAGCCAGCGGCTTGTCGAACTGCGAAATCTGGTAACCCTTGGGCAGGTCGGGGTAGAAATAATTCTTGCGCGCAAAAATCGAGCGGTCGTTCACCGTGCAATTCAGCGCCAGCGCGGCCAAAGTCGCAAACTCAACTGCCCGCTCGTTCAAAACCGGCAACGCGCCGGGCAGCCCAAGGCACACCGGACAAGTGTTCGTATTCGGAGGCGCGCCAAATTTATTCGAGCAGCCGCAGAAGGCTTTCGTGTTGGTCAGCAACTGTACGTGGACTTCAAGCCCGATGACCGGTTCATACTTCGCCAGAACGTCCGGCGACACGCTCGCTGTAGTAGCCATAGATAGCTTGATTTTAGCAGCGCGTGTGTCGGCGGAAGCCAGCAATCCTGAAGGCGGAACCGCTGATAGACTAAGAAGGCATGATCCTCCCGTTCGTCCGCGAGTTATTGGCGGATCTGGAGCACTCCACATCTTTTGAACAGGCACGGAGGCACCTCGCCCTTGCCCGTGGGCGGCGTCGTGTCTCTGGACTCACCTCGACGGCCCGCGCTTTCTTTCTTCCGCTTTTTGCGCGTGCGGCCAATGTTCCCGTAGTGATCGTCGTTGCCGACAATAAGGCTGCCGACACGCTGCAGGTGGCTCTTCGTGCCGGATGCGAGCTGACTGGCGCCATCGCTCCGGAACGCGTGCTGAAGCTGCCCGCACATGATGTGTTGCCGTTTGAGAATCTTTCGCCGCACCCGGAAGTGCAGGAGCAACGCGCAGCCACGCTGTGGAAGATGGCGACCGGAGCCGCGTCGATTGTGATTGCTCCGGTCGAAGCGGCTGCCATGAAATTCTTTGCTGCGGAGTATTACGCGAACTTGGCGCGGACCCTGCGTCGCGGCGAAGAGATCGACATCGACGCGCTAATCACGCACCTGACCAGCGTCGGCTATACCGCAAACGACATTGTGGAGATGCCGGGCCAGTTCACCCGTCGCGGCGGCATTCTCGACGTATATTCTCCCGAAGCTGACCGCCCCGTGCGCGTGGAGTTTTTCGGTGATGAGGTCGATTCGATCCGCAAATTCGATCCCGAATCGCAGCGTTCATCCACGCCCCTCGACGAAGCCGTCCTGCTGCCGCTGACCGAGACCCCGATCACCGAACGCCTGCTGGCCGCCGTCCATGCGCGGCTGATCGGTGCGCGGCTCGACTCCGCGGACGACCCGGAACTGCTGGCCGAGGCTGTCGCGGCGACCGGCGTGAGCGTCTTTCCCGGCTGGGAGTTTTTTTCTACCGTCGCGGGGGCGGAGAAGTCCCTGCTCGATCTGTTTCCCCGCAGCGCGCTCTTCGTCGAAGAACCAGCGATGATCAGGAACCAGCTCGACCGCCGGTGGAACAAGGTCGAGCAGCGGCACGACCGCAGCGGCATCGGTTCGCTGATTGCGCCGCATGACATTTACATGCGGCCTGAGCTGTTGCAGGCGCAGATAGCATCGCATCCCGGTCTCGATATCGATCAACTCGGCGCGGTCGATGTACTGGAAGAAGACGTGACGCTGGGTGAGATCGAGATTGCCTCGCGGCCCACGCTGCGCTTTCACGGATCGATCCCGGCGCTCATCGAACAAGTGCGGACGCTCATGCAGCAGGAGACGCGCATGCTGCTCGTCGCGCCCAACCAGGGTGAAGTGGAACGCCTTGCAAGCCTGCTGCGCGAATACGAAATGCCCTACCGGCTGGGCAGCCGCATCCAGCACGCGGGCAGTGAGACGATCTACGACGAGTCGAGCTATCTTGCCGGAGATTTACGCACACCGATTCTGGTCCGCAGCCAGCTGGCGAATGGCGTCAGCCTGCCGGATGCAAACCTGGTCATCTTTGGCGCGAACGATTTCTCCGACGAGGCCGACGTCACTGCGCGCCCAGCGCCCAAGAAATCGAAGACAGCAGCCTTTGTTTCCGACTTCGCGATCTTGCGGTTGGCGATTATGTCGTCCACGTAGAGCACGGCATTGCGCGCTACATGGGCCTCAAGGAGATCACGCAGGACGGCGTGAACATCGAGTTCATGATCCTTGAATTCGCGGATCAGGCGCGGCTCTACGTGCCGCTCACCCGGCTCGACCTGATCCAGAAGTATCGATCGAGCGAAGCTGGCACCGCACCCATACTCAATCGACTCG
>JAATFH010000532.1 GCA_015655315.1 Terriglobales bacterium | reverse complement strand
TGATCGGAGTTCGCGGACTGATCCCCTGAGTGGAATCCGCCGCCGTCCGCTACGCTCCCAAAAGGACCCGGGATAAGTACAGGATCGTCTTCATAGCTGAAGCGGAAGAATACCTGGTCTTTTTCGGAGGGGTTGAAATCGACGCGAACGTCGAACTGATTGCGATGTTCGTACAGGTTGGGACTCGCGCCAAAATTGGAAGAGTACGACCCGCTGGTCGGCAACGGATAGAGGTTCAGGAGTGCAATGGCATTCTGATCCAGCCTGCCCGCGGGAAGCTGATTCAAGCCGCAGGCAGCAAGTGTGAAATTGGCCGTGGTAGCCGGGCAGGTGCCGAACGGATCGCGGACATAGACAACGTTGGCGCTCGTATTCGTAAACCCGGAAACGGGATCTACTGCGCCCGGCTGCACCGATCGAGTCGTCGCGGGATCGAGGACCGTACCAAGTGGAATCTGTCTTCCCAGAGCGTCAGCCCTCGAACTTGTGCCCTGACCTGTAATCATGTCGGACAGGTTGGTGAAACCGCTGTTCCGCTCCGCTACAGTCGGCACTGTGAGTCCGGACTGCGTGTTGCCCTGGACGCGGCGTAGTCCTTCATAATCGCCGAAAAAGAAGATCTTGTTCTTGATGATCGGACCACCGATGGAAGCGCCGAATTGGTTCAGGCGTAATTCGCCTTTCTGAATCCCGGCGTTGTTTTCGAACCAGTCTGCCGCATCGAGCTTGTCGTTCCGGAAAAACTCCCAGACAGCGCCATGCAGGCTATTAGTGCCAGACTTGATTGTGGCGTTGAGAACAGCGCCTGCGGAGCGGCCGAGTTCGGCGCTGAAGTCCGCCGTCTGGACCTTGAACTCCTGGATCGCATCCACTGGAGGCAGAATGATAAAGTTTGTTCCGTTCAGAAAGTCCACGGTATCTGAATTGTTATCGATGCCATCCAGCATGTAGTTGTTTTGTGCCGGGCGCAGACCGTTGGCAGAAAAGGCTCCGGAGGCGGCATTCCCTCGCGTGTCTGCCTGCGGAGTATTTACCCCCGCGCCGAGCTGGGCCAGGAACGTAAAGTTACGACCATTCAAGGGCAGGTTATTTACGTTGCGTGCGTTTACGACTTGCCCGACCGATGCCTCTTCTGTCTGTAGTTGCGGAGGCGCACCGGTCACCTCTACCGTTTCTGTCGTTGCGCCTGGTTTGAGTTGAATGTTGACCCGCAGATGCTGCTGGACATTCACCTCCAGGTTTTGCTGTGTCGTCGTCGAAAAACCTCGGGCGTTGGCGGTGACAGTGTAGTGCCCAATCCTGACCGGAGAGAAAATATACTGGCCGCTTCTGTCGGAGGTCGTCTCGAGTGACAGACCGACGTCCGTATTAAGAAGGGTCACTTTGACGTTGGAAACGACCGCGCCCGACGGGTCTTGAATCGTGCCGGCAATGGATCCTTCATCTACCTGGCCGAAGCTGTACCCGCTCTGCATCAGCAGAAAGCACAGACAAACAAAAGCCATGGACCCAAAAGGTTTGAGCAAACTAGAAATATGTCTTTCAAAGGCCATCCCAAAAACCTCCGCTTTCCTACACCGGTTAAGTGCGTAGTGGAGTAAACAAAACTTATATTTACTTACTTGCTTAAGTAATCGCTTACATTTACTGCGCGGCAATCTAATCCCGGCAAATATGCTTTGTCAAACAAAAAGTGGATTACAAGGTCAACCAAAGGATGTAGCCCGGCCTCCTACGGCTGTCAGCCATGTTTGACTCAGGAAATACGCTCAGAGTGGTTCGCGAGAGTCGGCAATGAATTTCGACCGGGGTGCTAGGATGCTTGTGCAAGGATGTAAACCTAGGCAGTTACCGGGAATCTCTGAGGATGTCGCGCCGCGAAGATTTTAACCAACTGTTTTCACGCCGCGCATTTCTCAAGAAGATGGGTTTGGCGCCCGTGGTGTTCCACCCGTCACCCTTCCATGCGTTCTCGTTTGCATCTGCGAACGCCTTCGATCAGTCTCCCCAGTTCCCTCTCACTGAGTTTCGTTTGACGCCGAGCTACCCGGCAAAATCTCCGCTTGAAGACGTTCTTCGTCGCGTCGCACCGGGCACGGACGAGTATGTCGCCGAGAAGTATGCATCCGAAATTGATTTCATTTTCAAACAATGGACTCAGGCACTGAAGACAAAGGCTCCTGATTTGTCCACGCTGGCAAAGTTTCTTGACCCGGCAATCGCAGCGTCTTCTTTTATGCCTGCAAAGGAAATTACGCTGCGCTCCGGAGACGGGATCGATACTTCGCGCAGGCAGTTTGGTACAAATATCGTTCCCGGACGAGAGCAGTTTCTTAAAGGCTTCCGCGACTCGCTGGGAGAGATGGCACAGGTAGAAACTGCGGAATTTGAGATCATCGCCATCGAGGAAATCGCAGACAGTCCGTTGACGCTTCGCCTGGACATTCGCTATGACATTGTGGCCGCGCGAAAAGATGGACGCCGCGAAGAGCGGGTTGGACATTGGCGCACGGAGTGGTCACGCGATGCATTGAATGAGTGGAAGGCTAACAAGTGGCAGGCCAGGGATGAAACTGTCTCCGTGGCGCACAATCCCATCTTCATCGATGTCACTTCTCAGTCTCTTGGTAAGACAAAATCGTACAAAGACCAGATACTTCGGGGCGCGGACTACTGGCGCACAGTTCTTGACGGCGCCTGCGGCATTGATGTTTACGGAAACAACGGTATCGCGGCAGGTGATTTCGACAACGACGGCTTCGATGATCTCTATATCTGCCAGCCTGCGGGGCTTCCGAACCGGCTTTATCGTAATCGCGGAGACGGGACCTTTGAAGACGTCACGGAGAAGTCCGGGGTCGGCGTGCTCGACAACACTGCGTGCGCACTCTTCGCCGATTTCGAAAACAAGGGGCTTCAGGATCTTCTGGTGGTCTGCGGCAGCGGTCCCCTGCTCTTTCTGAATCAAGGAGACGGAACATTCTCACTAAAACGTGATGCTTTCAAATTTGCGCAGCCTCCCCAGGGGACATTTACGCACGCGGCGTTGGCCGACTATGACAAAGATGGCCGTCTCGATATTTACTTCTGCCTCTATAACTACTACCTAGGCCTGGATCAGTATCACTATCCCGTTCCCTACTTCGACGCGCGCAATGGTCCTCCAAATTTCCTGCTGCATAACGAAGGAAATGCAACTTTTTCCGACAGGACTGAAACAGCTGGATTGAACGCCAATAACAACCGCTACAGCTTTGCCTGCGCATGGGGTGACTGCAACTCTAACGGATTTCCTGATCTGTACGTAGCGAACGATTTCGGGAGGAGCAATTTATATCGCAACAACGGCGATGGAACGTTCACTGATGTATCCACGGACGCTCACGTCGAGGAGGTCGGCGCAGGCATGAGCGCATCCTGGTCTGATTTCAACAACGAAGGACACCAGGACATCTACGCAGCCAATATGTGGTCGTCCGCCGGGCAACGGGCTTCAGCACAAAAGGTTTTCCATGAAAAAGCGCCTGAAGAGATTCGCGCGCTTTACCGGCGTCATGCGCGAGGCAATTCTCTTTATCGCAACGAGGGTGATGGGAGATTTCAGAACATCAGCGATCAGGCTGGAGTTGAAATGGGACGCTGGTCCTGGTGCGCGGATTTCTGGGATTTCGATCATGACGGCTACCCCGACCTCTACGTTGCCAATGGATATATTTCCGGGCCAGATCGGAATGATCTCTCCAGTTTTTTCTGGCGGCAGGTTGTAGCAAAATCTCCCGAGAATGCAACGCCTTCACCCGCCTATGAGCGGGGCTGGAATGCCCTCAATGAGCTGATCCGATCAGACAGCTCCTGGAGCGGCTTCGAGAGAAATGTGATGTTCGCCAACAACCGTGACGGAACCTTTTCCGAGGTCTCAGGGGCAGTTGGCCTGGACTTCCTTGAGGACAGCCGTTCGTTCGCGCTTGCCGATCTCGATCACGATGGACGATTAGAAGTCATTCTCAAAAACCGCAATGCCCCACAGCTCCGGATTTTACGTAACGTCATGAAAGACGCAGGCGGCTCCGTCGCCTTCCGGCTGCGCGGGAAAAAGAGTAATCGCGATGGCATTGGCGCGGCGATTACGCTTGCAGCCGGAGATCTCCGTCAAACGAAATATCTTCAGGCCGGATCCGGGTTTCTTGCGCAACACTCGAAAGAAGTTTTCTTCGGAGTTGGAAAGTGGGAGAAGACGCTCCAGGCTAGTATTCTCTGGCCCAGCGGGCTGTCTCAGAACTTCTCAGAGCTACCAGTGAATCACCGAATCGAAATTGAGGAGGGCTCCTCAACATTCGTTGCTCAACCTTTCGTTGCGCCGCCTTTGTCCTATCAGGAATCGGGAACGCCTCCGGCACCGGAGACACTACCTTCCGCGGTAGATACGTGGCTTATCGAACCACTCAAGGCCCCCGAGTTCTCGCTGCCCGATCTATCGGGCAACATGCGCGAACTACGTTCACTGCTGGGTGGCTTCACGCTTCTCAATTTCTGGGCGGCTAAGGCTTCTCTTTGCCGCGACGAATTAACGCAACTTCATAAACATCGGTTGGCATTCACGGGCAACAAGCTGAACGTCGTAGCCATCAACGTCGATGATGCAACGAATGCTCAAGCTGCAAAGTCATTCGCGACGCAGCTGGCGCTTTCTTTCCCCGTTGTCTTCGCGTCTACGGATGTGGCTGGCATCTACAACATCATTTATCGTTATCTATTCGATCGTCGCAGAGACCTCGCGATTCCAACCTCTTTTCTGCTCGACGCGAATGGCATGATCATTAAGCTCTATCAAGGCCCGGTCGATCCTCAGCAACTGCTGAAAAATATCAACTCCGTTCCGAGAACATCGGAAGAGAGAATACGAAAAGCGCTTCCGTTCGATGGCGTGCTTTATCAGGATTCTTTTCAACGCAATGACTTTACGTATGGAGTGGCCTTGTTCCAGCATGGTTATCTGGATGCAGCGGCGGCTTCTTTCGAGCAAGTCATCGTCCAGAAACCCGACGATCCGGAAGCGTATTACAACCTGGGTACGCTGAACTTACGAAGAAATAATCTTCAGCCTGCCCGCCAGTATCTCGAACAGACATTGAAGCTGCGTCCCAACTATCCGGAAGCATGGAACAATCTCGGTATGATCGCGGCCCAGCAAGGGCAGGCTGAGGAAGCGATCCGGAACTTCCAGCAATCGCTCGCCCTCAGGCCAGACTATGCTATCGCCCTGCTTAATCTTGGAAATGTTTATCGCCGTCAGGGATCGACTGATAAAGCGCAGCAACTCTTGAGTCGCGCGCTCGAAATTCAACCCGGCGACCCTGAAACCAATTACAGCCTCGGAATGTTCTATGCGCAACAGGGCCAGATACAGCAGGCATCGGGTTATCTGGAAAAGGCAATTGCGTTGCGTCCGGATTATGCCGAGGCGCTGAATAACCTTGGCGTTATCTTCGTACGGAGCGGGAATTATTCGGATGCGGAGGCACAATTCAAGACCTGCATCCGCCTCGCTCCGAACTTCGATCAGTCCTATCTTAATCTTGCCCGCCTTTACTCGCTGCAAAAGAATAAGGCAGAAGCGAAAGAGGTACTGCTGGAATTGTTGCGTTTGCAACCCAAGAATCATGGGGCGCAACAAGCACTCGAAATGCTGGAATCGCTGCCTTGATCGGCTCTCGAAACGAGACGGTACCGGTCATGACGAGCATAGGATCTCTATGATTCGAATCAATCTCTATGAATTTTCCACGACGGCGTTTCCTCGGTTCATCTCTCTTCATATTGAGTGGCACACTCCTGGAGACTCTTACAACCCCACTCTGGAATTGGAAAAACTCGCGACTTGTAGAAGCTGCGATTTCGAACTCACCGGTCCAGTACGTTGACGTAGCTTCGCAGGCGGGTCTCACTGTCCCCAACGTGTGGGGCGGCATCGATCACAAGCGCTCCATCATTGAAGCCAAGGGCAGCGGTCTGGCATTTTTCGATTTCGACAATGATGGGTGGCTGGATATCTACCTCACCAATGGAAATCGCCTTGACGCGAACTGGCCGGCCGGAAAAGAACCGACCTCTCATCTTTACAAGAACAACCGCGACGGCACATTTACCGATGTCACACAAAAATCCGGCTTAGGCCGCACCGGTTGGCAGACAGGCGTCTGCGTAGGCGATTACGACAACGATGGATGGGACGATCTCTTCTGCTGTTTCTGGGGACATAACATTCTTTTTCATAACAATGGCAACGGAACATTTACCGATGTCACGCGCAAAGCCGGTTTATATCAGGAGCAGATACGCTGGGGCGCTGGCTGTACTTTTCTCGATTACGACCGAGACGGCCATCTCGATCTCTTCGTATGCAACTACCTCAAACTCGATCCGGAGAAGATTCCTTCCGCCGATAACACAAGCTTTTGTCAGTGGAAGGGTGTGCCAACGATGTGCGGCCCGCGCGGTCTTCCGGGTGACACGAACATCCTGTACCACAACAATGGCAACGGAACATTTACCGATGTTTCAGAAAAGTCAGGCATTCTGAAACCGGGCCCCCGTTATTCGATCACGGCAGTGTCTTACGACTTCGACAATGATGGATGGCCCGATATTTATGTTGCGGTAGACTCCGAACCCAGCATCCTCTTCAAAAACAATCATGACGGCACTTTCACCGATGTTGCTGTCATGGCCGGCTGCGCTTACAACGACAACGGTCACGAACAAGCCGGGATGGGCGTTGCCGTAGCTGACTATGACTGCGATGGCTGGTTCGACATTTTCAAGACCAACTTCGCGGATGATGTCTGCAACCTGTACCACAACAATGGCGACGGAACCTTCAGTGATATGACCTTTAATGCCGGCATAGGCATTAACAACAGCTATGTCGCATGGGGTTGTGGCTTCGTCGATTACGACAACGACGGCTGGCCCGACATCATCCAGATCAATGGCCACGTCTATCCGGAGATCGACGCGTATAACTTTGGCCAGACCTTCAAAAATCCACGGCTGGTCTATAAGAATCTGGCCAACGGAAAATTCAAAGATGTTTCGTCGGAAATGGGACCGGGTATCAGCGAGCGCTTTTCCAGCCGCGGCGCTGCCTTCGGCGACTACGACAACGATGGTGACATCGACGTGCTGATTCTGAATATGAACGATCTGCCGTCGCTTCTTCGCAATGACGGCGGTAACAAACAAAACTGGATCAAGCTAAAGCTGCTGGGAACAAAGTGCAATCGCACCGCGATTGGAGCGCGCGTGCGAGTCATCACCGGCAAGCACGTGCAGATGGATGAAGTCCACAGTGGATCGAGCGTTATGTCGCAGAGCGATCTGCGGCTCCACTTCGGCCTTGGTCAGGTTGACACTGTAGACGTGATTGAAGTGAAGTGGCCTACGACACAAAAAATCGAACGGTTTACGCAGGTCAAGGCGAACCAGATACTCAACATTCGCGAAGGTGAAGGCATTATCGCAACGATGAAGCCTCGACCTGCATAGACAGTAAGGAAGAAATTACGCGCTACTTCTTGAGAAGCGCATCGACGCCAGCTTGTGCGATCTGTTCGTCGATTTCCGACTTCGCGCCGCTGGCAGAAATACCGCCGAGAATCTGGCCGTCTACGCGAACGGGCACCCCGCCCTGGTTTGGAAAGAACTCTGGAAATGCCATGGCTTCGGTACTGCCCTTCTGTACGGTGTCGGCTCCATCCTTCGATGGCTTTCCGTAGAAGGCAGCGTGTCGAGCCTTTTTCTGGGCAAATTGAATGGTATTGAGCGAGGCGGTCTCGCCTTTCTCAAGAAAAAGCAGGTTACCGCTTTCGTCCACGACACAGATTGTTACTGAAACGTTCAGTTCTTTGGCTTTGGCTTCGGCGGCGGCAACCATCGTCTTGATAGCTGTCAAATTTAAATACTTCTTGCTTGGGAGATCGCTGGCAAACATTGTCATAACTGGAATCAGTGTAACGGCCAGTAATTTAAACATGGAAGATGTCCTATCGATCGTCTCTGAATTCGTCCAACATTAAACTACAGCAAGTCGATCTACAACATGGATTCGTTCCCTCGCATCGTTGCGATAGTCTAATAGACTGTTGGCTGCCCTTGCAGGACGACTAAGAACTGCTTCACTTCCCTCCGCTGACGCTCGACAGAAGCTGCCTGCAATTTTTCAATTTCGTCATGCAACTGAAATTCCTGTTTAGCCTTTGCCGATTCTCCAGTTTTTTCGTATGACACTCCCAGCCGGTAGTGCGCCTCGCCCAGCTGCGGGTCTATCTCGATTGCTTTCAAATAAAAACCGATGGCTTTTTCGAAATTCCGTTCGACCGAAGCGTAATAAATTCCAAGCTGCAGATAAGCTTCGTCGTATTTGGGATTGATCGCTACTGCCTTGGTGAGTAGGCTCACCACCTGTTGCATGCCATGCGGATTTTCCGATGGCTTTTGCCGCTTCCAGATGGCCATGGCAAGGTAATAATTTGCGCGCGCATCCTGGGGCTGCTCCCGCGCAAATTGCATCAACTTCGGTTTAACGCAGGCGAGCGGTGCGGGTGCGGCGATGTCAATCTTGCCGAGAAAAACATAAGGCGCAGGGTCCGCTGGATCCAGGTCTGAAGCAGCGCACAGGTGAAGGGCTGCCTCATCATACAGGGCACTGGCAAAGAGAGCAGCACCCAACGCGGCCAGCATTCTGGCCGATTTCGGATGTGCTGCTGCCCCTTTTTTGAAAACCTCAGCTGCGGGCCACACTGCCCTGTGGAGCAGCAACTCCGAACCCCATGCGAAATAGTTCTGCTCGTCCGGATCGAGGCGGACGGCTTTCTCATCTTCACGAACAGCGGCCAGCGAGTCTCCCATTTCTTCGTCGAGAGCACCCATCAGTCGATGCAGGTCGGCACTGTCTTCATGCGCCAGCAACTTCTGCACGAGGTCTCTGGCTTGTGAAAAGTCTCCGGTTTCTTCATACGCGACGGCAAGGTCGTATCCGTTGCCGTGATTCACAGGATCGACCTGGTACGCAGTCCGCAGCAGGGGAATGGCTTCGGGGTATCTGGCCGAACAAAAATAGAGTTTGCCGAGCCGATGATTTGCTTCGAAGCTCCCGGGAGCTTGCGCCAGGGCTGCGCGCAACTCGGTTTCAGACGCGCCGGTTGTCCCCGCAAGGGCCGATGACGAGGCATTGCAACCGGGTCTCGCAGGAGAGAGTGTGGAGGTATCACGAGCGAGAGCTTCACTGGTTCGGAGGCTGGCATCCGAGCCATGTCCGCCAACTGCAGTCCAGTCTGTAATTCCGGCAACAGTAAAATTCGGTGCATCGGCGAATGCCATGGTTTCGCTGGATGAAGATGCCGATTTGCCGGAAGCAGTATGGACCACGTTTGCTGTATCGAGAACGAGTCTGGCTTGTGCATGATCCTTCAGGTTCGATTCAGCTACAGTAACGACAGGACTTTGGAGTCCGGACTTTTCCGCACTGAGGAAATAGGTTCCGAGTCGAATCGCTGAAAAGATGAAGGCGCCTTCAGTATCTGTCGTGGTTACAGTACCGGAACCGCTCTTTTGTTCGAGCTTCACTGAAGCGCCGCGAACGGGTTTACCGGCGGAATCCAGCACACTGCCCTGAATGGTAAATTCGTCTGCTCGCTCAGGCGGCGCCTGCGCAACCGCAATGGAATACATAGCAACCAGCACGGCCACAACTATCAGGTCCCAGAAAGTCCTGCGCCGCGCGTGCCGTGAAGAAGATCGTGATATGCGGGAAATGCCCATAAAAGGGCGCAACTTTGCCACGTTGTGAATTTTACCCTGCCGACATAGCAGCAGGAACTAGGCCAGCCCATACACGTCGACACTATCGTTGTAGGTGGCCAGGAACAGCTTTCCGCCGCTTACCGTGGGAGGACAGAACTTGTTATAGACGAACTGGATGTTCCACTGCTGGGAATCCCAAATCGGCATAATCCGTGCTGTACCGTCGGGATTCTGGCCAAAATTCTCTGCGTCATAAACAAGAAGACGGCCATTCGAGATGGTCTTGTTCGCATCGTTATAAGGTACCGTCGCCCAAAGCAGCGCTGTGCCTTTGGTATTGCCATTTGCGCTCAGGCACATGAATCCGCCGGGCATGCCTCCAGGATTCTGGGTGACATTTGCGCTCGCCACCTCCTGACCTTGTGCCAGGAACGTAAGTCCATTTGCATTCACGGTCCATGCACGGCAGACTGAATTCTCACCCCAGCAGAAAAGCATCGTTCCGTGCGCTGAACTCTCGTAGACCACCGGCGTTGAGTGCAGATGCCGCGTCTTCCCGTTGAAATCGAAGTTCATCTGAGTCTGATCCTGCGGCATCGGATTTACATTGAATCCGGGGAAAAAGGTGAGAAACACTACCTGTTTTGCCAGTGCTTTTACTTTGGCGATGTTCGCGAAGTCGGCAGGATGATTGTTTCCTAAGTTCGTTGCGTCGAGAACGTAGCCGATGCCATCTTTACCCGAAACAATAAGCAGGTTGTACTTCGCAATAAGGACACAGCCCGCCGAGCCAAGATCCTCGTCGGCCCATGCGGGATCCTGCTTCTTCACCGCAGCCTCCAGGTGCATCCCGGTCACCACCCCCTGCGCATTTGTCTCTGCCATTCCCGTGACCGGCATGTGGCCCATGGATGTGGGTGCGCTTACTCCGGAAAGTTTCGCGGTAAGCACGGATGCGGGTGCGGACTTTGTAGGATCATCTCCCTCGCGTCCGGAATCTGTAAACGGGGCGAACCATTGTGCCACACTAAGCGAAGCGCCAGCAGTGGCGCTGGCGGGTGTGTACTTCACTTTGACCGCGCACTCGCCAAAGTCTATCGGAGGGGCAAAGCTGCCAGTTCCGGTGACGCCATAGAGATAGGTGCCGTCGCAACAGAGCCCGCCTCCGGCCATCCAAATACCGGCGCCATAGCCGTTGCTTAGAGGAAGCGCGGCAGCTATCTTGTCGCTGGCTACATCGTAGGCGATGACCCAACCGGCGGCTCCGTTGATCGTCTCCTGGACCGTTCCACAGGCGAAGAACACAGTTTTCTTCCCGCTTATCGTTGCCAGGCACAGTGAGCTGCGCTGTTTCCGCATGGTGGATGCATATTTCTGCGTCCCCGCATTGTTCGGGAAGGTATAAGAAATATTCGCGAGCGAACAAGGTGGGTGGACGCGGCTGCCATCCTTCAAATTCAACGAGTGCACGGCGTGTATTGCATTGGCGGCTGTCCCGTCAGGGGACGTCCACGCAACCGCATAAAGAATCTGCGCCTCAGGATCGATGACAGGAGTCGACAAGATACCCCACCAGTCGTTCACCAGCCATCCGTCGATCGCCCGGGTGCTTTTGACCGGAGGCGCCAGCTTCTTCACCCATAGGATGTCTGAATCGTTGGCGTCATAGCACCACACGGTTCCATTCATGGAACACACAACGACCACATCGCGCGTCGTGCCATCGTCCATGGCAACCTTCGGCAAGATGAGAGGCTGGGCCTCGCAACCACGCGCATCCCCTTCCATCCAGAGCTGAAAGTACCGGCGGATGCCTCTCGTCTTGACACTGGCTTGTGTGAAGATCGTCTCCGAGGTGTACGCGCCGGACCGCATGTTGTCAGCCGCCCGCGTCAGCACAGGCGACATGATACCGCTCTGAACAGCCTGGGCACGAAGCTTGCGCGGCAGCCACCCGAGGGCAGTAGACACTGCTGAAGTCTTCAGAAATGTGCGGCGATTCATCACTTCCTCCTTCGCGACTCTAGATTGTTTTCTTGGCCGAATAACTCACGGTAAGCTGGAAAGCAGACCCCGCACCGGGGAGCCGGTTGCCGATAAGCCGGATCGTGTGCCAGCCATCCGCAGTCGCCTTGCCTTCACCTTTTGCCGATCCGGAAATGCTCAGTGTGCAACCTGCCGAGGACGCTCCTACTGAATTGATCACCTGTACTTCAATGCTCGAGGCTCCATCCCATCCTGTGCGATCAGCCGTGATACTAACGCTGACAGTCGTGCCCTTCACGCACCATATTCGCTGCGGCAAAACAAGCGCGCCCGTTTTTGCCGGAGGCGTATCGAGATCGGCTGCGCCGAAAAAAGTCTGCGTCGTGCCGTGCGATACAGAAGCGACAGGATGATTGACCCCGGCGGGGGCGAAACACAGATAACTTTGTCCGCTGGAATTTGCATTGCTGGGAATAGTAAAGGTCGCTTTGCCTTCGCCGTCGGTCCAGATGTCGTTGTGCCGGCCGGTGTAATCGTGCAAATGCTGGTTTGCGCCAAAGCTGGTCTGGCAGGTGATTGTGCGCGCGTTCCAGGTGTCGAAGTTGATGCAGGTAAGCAGGCCGCCGGACCACCCATCTGCCCCGCCATTACCATCGCGATTGAGCACGATCACCTTGTTATCGAGCCAACGCGTAGCGATACCGCCAAAAGCGAAGGTGCGGGAGATCCAACACAGATTGTCAATCCATGGCTTCAATCCATAGGCGCCTGGCCATACGCTTGAGGGAAAATAGTCCTTCCCATAAATCAACGCCGCCTTAAGCGGCAAGGTCAACAAGTACGCATAAGCAAGCAGCTTATTCGATATGACCTGCTGGCCGGGGCTTGTGTCGGTATCGGGGTTATCAACGAAGCCATAGGCCAAGCCGGAGTTCCACTGCCAATAGCCCATTCCACTGTTGGCAAGCTGCGTTGCGTCGAATCCATTGCATGCCGCCTGAATGCGCCAGTGCAGCGTAAAATCTTCGACAGCGGAACGACTACTCATCGGGCTGCTCGTGGCCCACCCATTCAACGCGCCGGGATCACCGTCAAAGTATTCGGAATAGAATGCCTTCGAAGCCATTGCCTTGGAGTGCATGAACTCGGAAACGGCTGGCGGCCAGGTGCCCTTTACATCGTCAAAGCGAGCACCCGAGGCGCTTGTCCGCCGGAAAAGCCAATCGCCATAGTCAAGAGCGTCCTCGATTGTAACCCGCCGAGGATTGCAGTTCTGATGCGAGATCTCGCGCCCGAAAGGATAATCGTAAAAGCTGTTAGGTACCGCGTCTTCCTTGCAGAACGGTGGGACCGGATTATTGTTCCCTGTATTGCCACGGAACCATCCAGGCGTGGTGCCACCGCGTCCGTTCAGTGTTTTACCATCCGCCCCGAGATAGCGAAAGACACCCGGGCCGCCGTTTTCCCCGATCAATTGATGCAAGACAATATCGAGATAGCTCCGCACTCCATTGACATTGAGCACGGCAATGGCTCGCAAGATGCTTTCACACGAACCGTACCGCGTAGGAAGGCTTCCCTGCTGGTTCTTACTGCCAAGATCCCTGCGATCATAAACTCCATAGCCATCGCAACCCGCGCCCGCACCGCCCTGTACCTTGCTGAGTGGGGGCCACTGTACAAAGTCGAAGAAATGGCTCATCTCATGTGCATTCTCCGCAACAAAATCGGCGAGCCATGGAGCGTTTTTGTCAGTGGAGGGTGCCGGAACAGTGATCTTGTTCCCCTTGGCGTCCACAAATCGGCCCCAGACGATTAGACCAACACTCATAGAAAACTCCAGCTTCTAATTCATGGGGCCCGACTGATTGCACCAACATAAACCCGTTCTCACATAATGACGAGCTTTTTCTACAGATCAAATGCACAAGTGCATCGCTCTCGGCTGAAGCGAAGAGCGATGCACTTGTGCATTTCTATTGCGTTATGACTATAGTTTGCGAAGCCAGATTGGCTTTGGAAAAGGACTTTCTGCTTCCCCGCCAATTTACACGGATCGGACTGTCTGTGAGAGGCTTGGCATACTGCCGGCAACAATACACGGAGACCAACCCCGCGCGGCTGCCGCAAGCTCCTTGTACTCGGAGAAAGCTCTACGCGTCAACTTCATAGCAGTGACACATATCTTAATTACCGGACCCGACTAAAGTTTTGACACCTTTACCGCTACCGGCAAAAGAGTCCGCCTCTTTGCTTGAGCGCTCTCCGGCAAAGAACCTGTACACCACGGGAACGAGGATGAGTGTCAGCAGCGTCGAACTCAACAACCCGCCGATGACAACGATAGCCAGCGGTCTCTGAATTTCCGATCCGGGTCCGGTAGCGAAAAGAAATGGAACAAGGCCCAGCGCCGCTACTGTCGCGGTCATCATCACCGGTCTGAAGCGAAGGCGCGTGCCTTCCCGGATGGCCTCATCCTGCGACAATCCTTCCTCGCGAAGCTTGCGAATGTATGAGACGAGAACAACCCCATTCAACACGGCGATTCCCCACAGGGCGATGAAACCGACAGAAGCTGGAACGGACAGATATTCGCCCGACAGGAACAATGCGATCACACCTCCAATCGAAGCCAGAGGAAGCACTGTGATGATGAGCGCCGCAAAGCGAACAGACTTGAAGAGAATGAAGAGAAGGAAAAAGATGGCCGCGATGGTAATCGGAACAATAATCATGAGGTGGCGCAAGGCACGCTGCATATTATGAAATTGCCCTCCCCACTCAATGTAGTAACCAGCAGGTAGCTGCACCTCACGTCCCACCTTTTCCTGCAGCTCGGCGACAAAACCGCCCAGGTCTCTTCCTTGCACGTTGACTCCAACGACGATGCGGCGCTTGCCCATACTGCGATTGATCAGCGCTGGCCCTTCCACAACCCCGATGCTTGCCAGGTCTTCGAGTGGAATCTTCGGTCCATCCGGCGAACTGACCTGCAGCTCACGAATATCAGAAATACTGTCGCGAAGGTGCTGCGGTAGACGCACCACGGCCTGGAAGCGGCGCTCGCCTTCATAAATTTCTGTGGATGACTTACCGGCAATCGCCGTCTCGATCACATCGTTTACATCCGCGGCGTTGAGCCCGTAACGTGCAATCGTGCCGCGATCGATATTGATATTGAGGTATTGCTGACCGCCGACACGGTCGACACGCGTGTCCTGCGTTCCCTGAACAGTGTTGGCAATGCTGGCGATCTGTCCCGCCTTCTCCACCAATACATCGAGATCGTCGCCGTAGAGCATGACGGCCACATCCGCGCGCACTCCTGAAACCATTTCATCGACGCGGTCGGAAATAGGTTGCGACATCACAAGATTGATTCCCGGCATCACTGCAAGGCCCTTGCGCATCTGCTCCGCAATTGCCTCCTGCGTCACCCCATGCGGTCTCTTGTTATAGGGAGTCAACGACGCGAGCACATCGGCCTCGTTCGGGCCAGCAGGGTCGGCCGGCGATTCACCGCGGCCGATGCGCGAGACTACATTGTCCACTCCCGGAACTTTAAGCATGATGCGCTGCATCGCCATTTCCATGCGGAGCGATTCGTCGAGAGAAATATTCGGCACACGGTCGGCGTTCGGTGAGAGCGTGCCCTCCTGCATTTCCGGAATAAACGCCGTACCCAGAAACGGAGCCAGGCAGATGGCAAGGATAAAGAGCGCAACCACAGTGAGGACCGTTGTCTTCCTATGCGATAAAGCCCAATGCAGAAGCCTGTTATAGGGCCGGCGCAGATGACGAACGAGCCATGTATCTTCCTCAGAGCCGCCCTTCAACAGATACAGCGAAAGAACGGGCGAAATCGTAAGCGAGAGAATGAGCGAGATACCGAGCGCTATGGCAATGGTGTATGCCAGCGGCGAAAACATCTTGCCTTCCATTCCCTCCAGCGTCATGAGGGGAAGGAAAACAAGAATGATGATGGTCACACCAAAAACAACCGGTGTTGCGACTTCAGCAACAGCGCCGAGTGTGAGCTTCATCCTGTCGGCGGGCGATGTAGGATCATGACCGGTATGGTGAGCGTGGCTGAGCCGCGAAAATACATTCTCTACGACAACGACAGAGCCATCCACCATTAACCCGATGGCAATCGCGAGTCCTCCCAGCGACATGAGGTTCGCCGAGAGCCCGATTTTGTTCATGACGAGGAAGGTGAGCAGAGGCGTCAGGATCAGTGTTGCGGAAACGATCAAACTGGAACGAACGTCGCCGAGGAACAGGAAGAGAATGATGACGACAAATACGATGCCTTCGCCGAGGACCTCCGTCACCGTATGAATGGCCGCATCGACAAGCTGAGAGCGGTCATAATATGGAACGATGCGCAGATTGCCGGGAATCATGTGCTTAGTATTGATCTCGGCAACGCGTTCTTTTACGCGGCTCACGATCTCTTTTGCATTGCCGCCCGATGTCATCAGAACGACGCCGCCCACAGCTTCTGTGTAGCCATTCTTGATCATGGCGCCATAGCGAACTTCCGTGCCCATCCTTACATCGGCTACATCTCTGACGTAAACCGGCGTGGCACCACTTTCCTTCAGTACGATGTTGCGTATATCGTCGAGATCGCGAATCAACCCTACCGAGCGAATGAGATATTGCTCGGCGTGCTGCGGGAGGATACCGCCCCCGGCATTCGCGTTGTTGTTGGCCAGCGCATTGCGCACATTCTGAATCGTCAGATTGTAATAGCGCAGCTTTTGCGGATCGACGAGCGTTTCATATTGCTTGACATAGCCGCCGGTCGAGTTAATTTCGGCAACACCAGGAATGGAACGCAGCAGAGGACGCACAATCCAATCCTGCATTGTCCGGCGTTCGATCAACTCCTCTCTGGTGAGAGGTCGCTTGCCATCGTCCGACGTTTCCAGCGTGTATTGATAGACCTCACCCAAAGCATTCGTGATCGGGCCAAGCACCGGCGTTACGCCCTCGGGCATCTTGTCGCGCAATTCATTGAGCCGCTCCGAGACCATCTGGCGTTCCAGATATAAGTTGCGCCCATCTTCGAAGACCAGCGTGATCAGCGAAAGACCCGGCTTATTCAGAGAGCGCATATCCGTCATGCCCGGAAGTCCGGTCATCGCGATCTCGATAGGAATCGTGATGAAGCGCTCTACCTCTTCAGGCGACTTACCTGATGCTTCGGTCGCAATTTGTACCTGGACATTCGTGACATCGGGAAAGGCGTCGACAGAGAGCTGCTGTGCGGCGTGGATACCAAAAGCGCAGAGGATAGCCGCCACGACAACCAGGATGAGACGATGCTTCAGCGCAGAGTGTACAAGGTGTGTCAGCATGCGCTACTCGCCTCCCTTGATGGCATTCTGCTTGCGCTGATTATTAAGGTGGAAAGCCCCGTCCAGCACGATCTTCTCGCCCGGTTTAATCCCGGTTTCCATAATGCGGTCATCGTTGGCCTCCGCACCCAGAACAACTTCACATAATTTGAACTTGCCTGGACTTAGCTCAACGAAAACATGGTCTTTATTGTTCTCTCGCACGATGGCCGTGGAAGGTATCACGGTCCGGCGTTCGCTGTGATCGATGAAGGTCATGCTGGCCAGCATGGCCGGCTTGAAAATGCCATGAGGGTTTGCGAGATCTATACGCACCGGAATCGTGCGCGTCGCCGGATCGACAACAGGTGAAACGTAAGATAGTTCGCCTTCGACTTTTTCATCCGGCAACGAGGGAATACGAACAACCACGTGCATCCCTTTATGTAGTTTTCCCGCGCTCTCTTCGGGAACATCCGCGACCAGCCACACGTTCGAAAGATCAGCGACCATGAAGGCTACCTCCGCAGGCTGCACGATCTGTCCAAGCGTTACCTTGCGTTCCAGCACAGTACCGGAGATGGAAGACAGGATCGGATAGTCGGCATTGAGCTGACGGGTGGTCTCAAGCTTTTGAATCGCAGCGTCTGACATGCCAAGTCCACGCAACTGAGTACGGAAAGCAGATGCCTCCGCGCTGGCCTGCAACAACTCCGCGCGGCGTCGCTCCAACTCAGCACTGCCAATCACATCTGCTTTGACCAGCTGCTCCGCGCGGTTTGTAGCCTGCTCCGCCAATGCCTCTTGCGAGTATGCCTTGATAAAAGCAAATTGCGTGTCGGACAGGTCCGTACTGTGCAGCGTCGCCAGCACGGAACCTCGGTGTACATATTGGCCTTCGAGCACAATCAATTTGATAATGCGCCCCGAGACCGGAGAGCCTACCCGCGCAATGCGGCTCGCATCCGTTTCAATACGCGCTGCTACCTGAAGTGAATTGGCTACATCCTGAATTTGCGGTTCGCCAATCTTCAGCTGCGCTGTCAGCGTGGGGTCGATTGTCACTTCCATGGGATCGCGTTGCGCCATAGCCTCTGCCTTTTCAGCTGAAGCTTTCGATTTACCGCAACCGCTGACTGCAGAGAAAACGCCGCCAAGAATGATCGAGGCAGTCAGACCAATCAGTACCGACTTGCCCTTGCGCGTCGACTTCCGGTAATGGACTTGGATGGTCATCAAGGTCTTCCTCCTGGCGTTATCGCGCCGAGTTCTTCCAGATCAATAAGAGCGGACTGCCGTGCATATTGCGCATCCAGCAGGTCACCACGCACACTTTGCAGAACGCGCTGCGCATCGAGCACTTCCACAATGCCTCGCTCGCCAAAGTGATAGGCCGATTGCGCGGCATCGACGGCGCTCTCCGCTTCATGCAGCGAGCCCGCCTGCAGGGACGTAACCTGCTGATCGGCCAGCTGGTATTGCTCATAAGCGCGTTCCAGAGCCGATAGAATTTCCAATTGCCGCTGGTCTCGCGTGGCGGTGGATTCGCGAATGGCGGCGGTCGCCTCCTGAATCTGGCCGCGCCTGCGATTCCATATCGGCAGAGGAATCGTTACACCGGCTCGCCAGTATGCGACGTCGGGCTCGCGCTCGTATTCTCCGTAAAACACGGGCTGAGGCATACGAAGAGCTTTCTGATGCTGCAGCGTGGCCTCTGCTCCCAATACATCGGTACGTACCTGTTCCATGGCAGGATGGGTACGCAGCACTGCTTCCCGTAATTCAGGCAATGGCTGAAGCTGTATCGCAGGATTTACGCTGCCTTGCGGATCGAGATTTCTCTCCGGTGGCGCTGCGATAGCCACGCGCAGCACGGCGATGGAATCGGCAAGATGGATTTGTGCACTCCGCACCATAAAGCGCGCCCGGGCAAGTTCCGCCTCGGCGCGCGTTAATTCCAATCGGCCCTTTTCGCCGACTCTTACTTCGACTTCGACGCGCCGCCGCAGGTCTTCCACCAGCGATAGATTTTCCTGCGCCTGGACGATCTCCTCTTTCCGTCGGAGCACGTCATAGAAGGCGTGTTTCACATTCGCGATTACCGTAAGCTGTTCGCCGGCCAGCGAAAAATCGCTGCTCGTGCGCGCAAGACTGGCTATGCGCTGCCTGGCATTTCTTTCTGCCGGAATCTCCATTGTTTGATAGGCCGCATAGTGTTGCAGCAGACCCGGCAGCCCGGGAACCGCTACATCGCGAGAGCTCTGATGCCCCGCGAAGTATTCCACCTGGGGATTGGTATAAGCCTTTGCTGTTTGTGTCGCCGCAGCAGCGCGCGAAGACCTGGCCGCTGCCGCGTGCAGACGCGGACTATTTTTTTCTGCGAGAGCCAGGGCTTCCTCCAGAGTCAACGGCGTCGAAGGGCCATCGGCAGGCGGATCGGTCGTCGCTTCAGGAACAGCCGGCAACGATGCTGCAGCTACAGCCGCGGGTAAATCAGCGGACTGCAGTGCCTGCGCGGCACAAGGCATAAGCACAATGAGAAATAGGAAAAGTCGAGGCAGCACACCGTCTTACAGGCAATCATGCTTCCAAAGCAAAACACCTGCAATCATGCGTATTTCCCGCGCTTGCTGTCCCATTCGGTACACTTGCGCTCCCCAGGCTGTACGTAAAGGGGCAGTGAATACGGTTAACACACACATCCATCATGCGCAGAATGGGTGGCGGTCGAATTGCAATACTAGTCGGCTGTGCAGCCCAGATTCTCTGCCGCCGAAACTACTGGCTCGCTTCCACTATTGCTGGAAGCGCACCATCCCGCTATCGCATGGGAAAATAAAGAGACGATGTCCATACCCTGGGCAAACCTGCGAAGAGCGCGCTGGAAAGCGGCCTGTATTGCCGCTCTTATTCTGCTATTGGCGGTCGCCACGTGGTTTACACCGCCTCACGCCGTCGAACTGCATAACATCCTGCATCATCTCAACTTCCTTCCGTTCATGGTTGCGGGGATGATCTTCGGTTGGCGCGGAGCTTTATGGGCGCTGTTTTTTGCTGTACTGGTACAGGCTCCGAGCATAGCGCGGCATTGGACATGGTGGCCGATGGATGCGCAGGATCAGGTTGTCGAGCTGAGCATCTTCGGCGCCGCTGGAATCATTGCCGGATTTCTTTCCGACCGTGAACGCGTGCAGCGGAAACGTGTGGAAGCAACCAAAGTAGAGTTGGAACAGGTATATACGGAGCTTCGCCAGAAAATCGACCAGATGAAAAAAGCGGAACGCTTGTCTGCCGCAGGACAACTCGCGGCAAGTCTCGCGCATGAGATTCGCAACCCGCTCGCCAGCATCTCAGGAGCGGCTGGCATTTTGAAACGTGGTCACGCTTCAGCAGCAAATACAGATGAGTGCCTCGGCATTCTTGAAAAAGAATCGCAGCGGCTGAATAAACTCCTGACCAACTTTCTGGACTTTGCCAGACCGCGGCTTCCTCGCTATCAGCGCGTCGATTCCGGCCACCTCATCGAATCCGTTGCCAGCCTCGCACGTCATTCCGCGATCCTGCACGATGTCGAACTCGTGATTGAAGACACTGCACGCACGCATGAAATCGAATGCGATGCCGAACAGTTAAAACAGGTTCTGCTGAATCTCATCATCAATGCCGTGCAGGCAACGGAAGGGCACGGAACAGTGCACATTCGCAGTTTCAGTCTGCCGGATCGGTTGTGCATCGAGATCTGTGACGAAGGCACCGGGGTCACGCCCGACCAGCAGGACAAGATGTTCGATCCTTTTTTTACTACCAAGGAAAGCGGTACTGGACTGGGCCTTGCGATTGCTGCCAATATCGTGGAGCAGCATGGAGGCTTGCTGAGTGGAAGTAATAACCCAGGCAAAGGCATGACCTTCCGTCTCGAACTCCCTCTTGATCGTCCGTTAAAGCCCGGAGAGATAGCCGTCGCCTGATGAGTTCCAATCGTATTCTCGTGGTTGACGATGACAGCAGCCTTCGCAGCATCATGAAGATGCAACTCGAAGAGGCTGGTTATCAGGTTTCGCTCGCTTCCGACGGCATAGAAGCCTATGACCGGTTGCGTGAAACCAGGCCGCAGCTTGTCATTACCGATTTAAAAATGCCCACCAGCGGCCTGGACCTTTTACGTCGCATCTCTGCCGACGATGTACAACCGACACTCATCATCATCACCGCGTTCGGTACCGTCGAAACCGCAGTAGAGGCAATGAAATTAGGCGCCTACGATTATGTAACGAAACCGCTGGACTTTGAAGAGCTTGTGCTTGTGGTGCATCGCGCCATGGAGCGGCAGAACCTCCTCGAAGAAGTGCGGCATCTGCGTTCGGCACTCGACCAGCGTTATGGTTTTGAAGGTATCATCGGCCGCGCCAAGAGCTTTCTGCGTGTGCTCGATCAAGCCGCCCGCGTGGCGCAGCACGATTCGACTGTTCTCATTCATGGCGAGACCGGAACCGGCAAGGAACTCCTCGCTCGTGCGATCCATCACAACAGCCGCCGCAGAACTAAGCCGTTCATTACCATTAACTGCGGAGCCATTCCGAAAGACCTTGTTGAGGCTGAGCTTTTTGGTTACATCCGCGGATCGTTTACTGGTGCGCTCACCACGCGCGCGGGAAAGATCGAAGCGGCGGACGAAGGGACTCTCTTTCTCGATGAGATCGGCGAGCTTCCTCTCGACGCTCAGGTAAAGCTGCTGCGAGTGCTGCAGCAGGGTGAGATTTCCAAGATTGGAGCTTCCGAAACCACTCGCGTCAACGTGCGCGTGATCGCCGCTACGCATCGCAACTTACAGGCGATGATAGAAGATGGAACGTTTCGCGAGGACTTGTACTACAGGCTCGCAGTCGTACCTTTGCATCTGCCTCCCTTGCGCGAACGGAAAGAAGACATTCCCGAGCTTGTCGAACACCTTTTTCAAAAAGCAAAGAAACGTCATGCTATATCCGAGGTGCAGCTGGCTCCTTCGATACTGCCTCATCTTGTTGCGTATCGCTGGCCCGGAAATGTCCGCGAATTGGAAAATGTAGTGGAGCGTCTTCTTGTACTCAGCTCGCATGAGTCCATTCAGGAAGAAGAGCTGCCCGAAGAAATTCGCCGTGTGCTTCCAAACGTTTCGTCGTTCCTCATCGATCTTCCGGATGAAGGAATCAGCCTGGAAGGAGTGGAGCGAGAACTCATCGTACGTGCGCTGGAACGCTTCAATGGCAATCAAACGCACGCCGCGAAATATCTGGATATCAGCCGCCGAACACTCATCTATCGTATCGAGAAATATGGACTGGCTAACTAGTGAGGGGACGAACGGAATACGATCCAGTGCATCCCCTCTTCTAGCTGTTTATGGAATCGTTAAGCTGATCTGATTGGAAGCATCGCTTTCTGCGCCGGCGGCGTCGACGCTTGTTACGTAGTAACTATACGTGGTGCCACTCTGGACCGTGCTATCCGTATAATCCGTCGAAACGTAGAGCGACGTGTTCAACCGCTGATAGGAAGTACTGCTCCCTGTCGCGCGATAAATGTTGTAGCCCGTCGTAGGATCGGACGTGCTGTTCGGAGCGTTCCAACGCAGCTCAACCTGATGTTGAACAGCGGTACCGCTCAAGCTCACTGTAACTGTCGCATTTGTGGATGAGTTGCTGCTGATCGTGAGATTGCCAGTCATTGCGCCGCTTGCCGTGGGAGCAAACATCACCTGGAGAGTGATGGCCTGATTTGGATTGAGTGTAACCGGAAAGCTCGCTCCGCTCAGACTGAACCCAGCACCGCTAATGGTTGCAGAGTTAATCCTCACCGCAGCCGTGCCGGATGAAGTCAGCGTAACCCCCAGTGTTGCATTCGAACCAGCGGTCACGTCGCCGAAGGATAGAGCAGGCGGGCTGACCGTCAACTGGAGTGTGCTTGCGGTGGTCCCCGTACCGCTCAAGGCAACTGCGATGGTGGCGTGCTGCGACGCATTGCTGGAGACAGTAAGAGTCCCGGTCGCCGCACTCGCCGTCGTGGGAGCAAACTGCACATTGAGTGTTACCGTCTGATTCGGATTGAGTGTAAGCGGAAAGCCTGCGCCCGAGACACTGAACCCAGCACCGCTGACAACTGCGGATGTGATCGTCACCGCCTCCGTACCGCTTGAGGTCAATGTCACTGGCAGTGTCGATGTCGACCCTGTTGTTACACTCCCGAAGCTCAGGCTGGCTGGATTGACGGTTAACTGTGGCGTGGCCACCGCAGTACCCGTACCTCTCAGAGCAACCGTGATGATGCCCCGCGACGCATTACTGGAGATCGTAAGAGTCCCGGTCGCCGCGCTCGCCGTCGTGGGAGCAAACTGCACATTGAGGGTTACGGTCTGATTCGGATTGAGTGTAAGGGGAAAGCTCGCACCCGAAACACTGAAGCCTGTGCCGCTCATCGTTGCCGCGCTGATTTCTACTGCCGCCGCGCCGGTCGAGGTCAACGTCACCGGCAGCGTCGATGTCGTCCCAACGGTCACGTTCCCGAAACTCAGGCTGGCTGGATTCACGGTCAACTGTGGAGTAGCAACCGCCGTCCCCGTACCGCTCAAGGCAACTGCGATGGTGGCGTGCTGCGACGCATTGCTGGAGATCGTAAGAGTCCCGGTCGTCGCGCTCGCCGCCGTGGGAGCAAACTGCACATTGAGTGTTGCCGTCTGATTCGGATTCAGCGTAAGCGGAAAGTTCGCACCCGAGACACTGAATCCAGTGCCACTGACAACTGCGGATGTGATGGTCACAGCCGCGGTACCGGTTGAAGTCACCGTCACCGGCAGCGTCGAAGTCGTACCGACGGTCACGGTCCCGAAACTCAGGCTGGCTGGATTCACGGTCAGCTGTGGCGTGGCAACCGCAGTACCCGTACCGTTCAGAGCAACCGTGATGATGCCCCGCGATGCGTTGCTAGAGACAGTAAGTGTCCCGGTCGCTGCACTCGCCGTCGTTGGAGCAAACTGCACATTGAGCGTTGCCCTCTGATTCGGATTGAGCGTAAGCGGAAAGCCTGAACCCGAGACACTGAATCCAGCACCGCTGACAACTGCGGATGTGATCGTCACAGCCTCGGTTCCGGTTGAGGTCAATGTCACCGACAGCGTCGATGTCGTGCCGGTTGTTACGTCTCCAAAGCTCAAGTTGGTTGGATTGACTGTTAACTGTGGCGTGGCAACCGCAGTACCCGTACCGCTCAGAGCAACTGTAATGACGCCCCGCGACGCATTACTGGAGATCGTAACAGCCCCGGTCGCCGCGCTCGCCGTCGTTGGAGCAAACTGCACATTGAGGGTTGCCGTTTGATTCGGATTCAGCGTAAGCGGAAAGTTCGCACCCGAGACACTTAATC